>JBARYO010000668.1:0-2477 GCA_049647905.1 Elainellaceae cyanobacterium
TGCTGCAACGTAGACTCAAGACTAAGCGCAAGGGGAGCAATAACTGGCTAAAGCTCCAAAAGAAGATATCGAGAGTGCATCAGCGCATTGCCGACACCCGCAAAGATTGGCACTTCAAGCTAGCCCATCACCTGTGCGATAGTGCAGGGGCCGTGTTCGTGGAAGATCTTGACTTCCGCATTATGGCGAAAGGGATGCTAGGAAAGCACACCTTGGATGCTGGTCTAGGGCAATTCACCAATCAACTGCTGCCGTGGGTGTGCTTCAAGCGGGATGTGTATTACGGCAAGGTTGATGCACGGGGCACTTCTCAGGAGTGCCCTGATTGTGGGGCTGAGGTTCGCAAAGACCTAAGCGTGAGGATTGCTCACTGTCATGCCTGTGGCTCAGTAAAACCTAGGGATGTGGCAGCGGCGCAAGTCATTAGTACCCGTGGGCAACGGGGAATAGAAAATGCCTGTGGAGACGGTCTGGCGGGGGCTGGGGTAACTCAGCCTAGCCAAGTGTCTTTGTTCGCGCAGCGTGCGTGCAACGCGAAGCAGGAAATCTTTGGGGTGACCCAGGGAATCTCCCTGCATACCCGCTAGGGTTGCTGGGTGAGGATGTCAAACGCTAGAACTGGGGGGCCTATCAAAAACAGACGCTTAGCCGTCATTTCCCAACGGTAGAAGATTTGCCACTGTTGGTTGACCGCGTCTTTCAGATCGCTTTGGAGCAGGGCACAGGCGTTGCGATTCGCAACTTACGTCAGCAATTGATTGTATAGCAGCACCAAAACCATCGCCACCGCTGCCCCAATCAGCGTATTGATCACATTCACGACCTCATTGGTCAGCCAGCTCACCTGCTCTTGAATCGTTGCCCCAATTAGGCTCTCCAAATTTGTGGCTACGAAGGCCGCGATCGCACAGAGCAGGACGCCTACACCGCTAATCAGCCCAAACGCCCAGGCCAGCAGCGCCAAGAACAGCGACGCCACCACCCCTGCCAGAGTGCCTTCCAAACTCACCGCCCCTTCAGTCCCCGCCGGGACTGGCTTCAGCGTGGTAATCAAAAACGTGCGCTTGCCATAAGCCTTGCCAATTTCGCTGGCGCAGGTATCCGACAGCTTGGTGCTCAGACTTGCCACATAGCCCAGCAGCAGCGCCGCTGTCCAGGCTGCTGACCCACTGGGCTGAGCTAGCGCTACGCCCCAAATTCCCAAGGCGCAAAGCGCCGCCGTGAAGGCTGAGCCCCAAACGTTCTCCGGCCCCCTGGCCCCAGAGCGCTGCTCCGCAATGCCCGCCGCTTCCTTCTCCGCAAAGCCTACCCGCGTTACTGCCGACCCCACCAAAAAATAGGCCATAATCACGCCATACCCTGCCCTGCCCAGGGTGCCCCACACCAAAATTCCCAAGGCCCAAGCGTGGAGCAGACCTGCGGTGGTGAGCAATTTTTTGGGAATGGCCCAGGCGATCGCCGCCAGAATGCTATTGAGGGCGATCGCAATTAGCCAGGGAGAACCTATCATTGGGGCGTTTTAGTAAGGTGATTTACGGTGGGGAGACTCAGGCAAAGCAAAAAAATTAATGAAGTTCGCTAGTAAGATGGGAATAGCCGCCGCGCCGCCGTGGCGATGCGCATCAGTATTATCGCTATTAAATCATGACCTCCGATTCCCGCTACAACAGTCAACCCCAATCCTCATCTCAGACCCAGTCGTCCAATATCCAGCGATCGCCCCAAGGATCGCGTCAAAACATTGACATCCGCCGCCCCTCAGCTCGCCCTTTGCCAGAAAATCGCCCCATCGGCGACAACAATACTGAAAACATGGACGACATGCTAGGTTACCTCGACTAGTGGTGTAATGACCTATACGACCGAACAGTTGATTCGGATTTTAGATGAGGAGCTGAACGCTGCCTGGAAGGGTGAACGGCTGTTGCTAGCGTCGAACCGCCTGGGCGACCCGGTGGTGGAAAAGGCGCTGGGCACAGAAAAGCTGAGCAAGGTGTATGCCTATCGAGACTTCCGCAGCCAAATTCACCAGTATCAGCTAGACCACAGCGTTTCGGGATTGGTCTGGCGTAGCTGCCGGTTTAATAGTCGCTTCATTCATTTCCCCGAAATTCACAATCAGCTCATTGCGATCCCCAGCGACAAAGAGGCGCTGATTGCAAGTAAGCCAGAGATTTTAGCCTTTTGGCGCGACCATACCGCCCAACTGCCGCTGTGGCAGATGAGCCCCACAAGACCCATCCCGCTGCACCAAGCCAATCAGCAGATCCAAGCGGCAGAGTGGGTAGAGATTGAAGCGGGCCAAGCTGAGCTATATTTAGGCTTATGCTGGGGCAATCCCAACGAATGCCATTACGGCTGGGCCTATCCTGAATCTCGATGTGAGCAGGTGATTGCCTCCACTAGTGAGCCCAGCCTGCTTAAGGTTTAGCCTCAAACCTCTACAAACATCCCACAAGCCATTACACAGGGAGAAT
>JBARYO010000669.1:0-2238 GCA_049647905.1 Elainellaceae cyanobacterium
TCCGGGATATGTGGGCTACGACGAGGGGGGCCAGCTCACCGAAGCCATTCGCCGCCGCCCTTACTCCGTGGTGCTGTTCGACGAAATCGAGAAGGCCCACCCGGATGTATTCAACATCATGCTGCAAATCTTGGACGATGGCCGCGTGACAGACTCCCAGGGCCGCACCGTGGACTTCAAGAATAGCGTCATCATTATGACCAGCAATATCGGGTCTCAGTACATTTTGGACCTGGCTGGGGATGACGCCCAGTATGACGAGATGCGCAGTCGGGTGATGGCGTCCATGCGCGACAGCTTCCGCCCTGAGTTCTTGAACCGCATTGATGAGATCATCATCTTCCATAGCCTGAAGCAGGAGCAGCTGCGGGAAATCGTCCGGCTACAGGTGCAACTGCTGGCGCTCCGGCTGGAGGACCGGAAGATGACTTTGAAGCTGGACGATTCGGCGCTGACGTTTTTGGCGGAGGTGGGCTACGACCCAGTGTATGGGGCGCGGCCCTTGAAGCGGGCCATACAGCGGGAGCTGGAGACGGCGATCGCGAAGTCCATTTTGCGGGGGGATTTCCGTGAGGGGGACACCATCTTTGTGGAGGTGGAGAATGAGCGGCTGGCGTTTAAGCGATTGCCGGCTGAGGTGGCGACGGTTTAGGTAATTTTGCAGAGCCCCAGGATTTTTGAAAATCTTGGGGCTCTGGCGTTTAGAGTAGTGGACGTGAAATCTACAAGTTCATTCGCTGCCGCTCTGCAATCCGGTCCTTAGTGTTGAACTTCAGCAAGTGGGCTGTAGTGCGTCCTTCGGGCGTTCTCCCAGTAATCTGAGATGCTTTGAGGGCGAAGTGGCTCTCCCAAGTTTGAGTTCGGGGATTGAATAGGTAGCTAAACGCTTCGGTCTTGGGATCGAACGAACCTAGATCGCTGCCTTTATGACGGTTGCAGCGCCAGCAGGCATAGGCGAGATTTTCTAGCGTTGTCTTACCGCCGTGCTTGCGGGCAATCACATGATCAATCTCGTGAGGGTAGAAGCTGAGGCTATTGGGCAAGCGGCAGTATTCGCAGCGGTGATCGGCGCGTTGTTCAATCTGCCGCCGCAGCGCCTCAGAGATGTAGCTCACGATTCGCTAGCCGCTTCAAGGTAGGGCAGATTTCCCGTTTTGAGCAAGATGACTAGGTGCTCAATCTGCTCGTATTCGTCTAGCTCTTGGAACTCTTCTGGGGTGATTGTCTCTTCGACGCTGCGAGACATGAGATAGCCAAGACGATCCTGCATCTCTGGGGTGGGGCGAAATGAGGCGATTTGCTCGGGGGTGGGCTGGCTGACTAGGAAGTCTAAAATGTAGCGATAGGCTTGAGCAGAAAGGGCTGATGGCTGTAGGCAGCGGCGCAGCAGATCGGGGAGCTGGTTTTGGATTGGGGCGAGGCGCTCCATTAGCTCGTCTGGAATTTCGATAGTTATTGTGGCCATTGTGCTTGTCTCCCTAGGGCGATCGCCAATTCTTCTCACTGATGACGCAAGTCTCGAGAAAATAGCGCATCAAAATAGCTCCGATTCCTGAGGCGGGAGAAGGTCCTCCCGGTAGGTCTCAAACGCTGGGAAGTCTGAAATTCCTTTGTAGGACAGGATTATCTCCGGCCATGTGGAGGTTGAATTGGAAGATGGCTGGGTCATCTGACGCAGGGCTTGGAGAATCAAAGTTTGTAGCGACGTATTGGTTTCCGCTGCTTGGCGAATTAGATTCTGTTCGATATCGGGCGGTAGGTTGATGGTGATTTGCATGGCTTGCACTTGGCTGGACAACGCGTAGTTTAGATGGGCTTTGCCTTGACTTGGGCCTTACGGGTCTGTATTTCCTTTTTTCCTCCTTATCTCTAGAACCACGGCACGAACGCTTTCGGCAATCTCGCGAAAGGCTTCATCTTGATTGTCCCAGGTGGTGATGGGGTGCCGATTTTTGGGCAGGATGTCGAGCTGGCTGAAGGACTCGCCGGTGTAGTCTGTGGGGCGGAGGAGGATGGGGATGGTTTGGGCTTGGCCGGTTTTGTGGCGGTGGATGGCGGGTAGGATTTAAATTTCGCTTACTTATATGGACTTGAGCCCTCTTACATTTTGTCTATGGCGAGTAGCGTTCATCACTATTGCTAAAGTCAAAAGGATCGCCCACAACACAATTTAGCGAACTACGAAAGGTCTGTTGAAGCCACACAATTAGCTCGCTGGCATCTTCATAATCATAAACC
>JBARYO010000670.1:0-1771 GCA_049647905.1 Elainellaceae cyanobacterium
CCCCATGAGCGACCTTAAATCCCTTCAAGACAAGAAAGCCTTCATCTGCGATATGGATGGCGTCATCTACCACGGTAATCGCCTGCTGCCCGGCGTGATTGAGTTTGTCGACTGGCTCCGCCGAGAGGAGAAGCAATTCCTGTTTTTGACCAACAGCAGCGAGCGATCGCCCCGAGAGCTTAAGGAAAAGCTCAGTCGTTTGGGCATTGAGGTATCACCGGAGAACTTCTACACCAGTGCCCTCGCCACCGCCGCCTTCTTAGCCCAGCAAAAGCCGGGTGGTAGCGCCTTTGTGATTGGAGAGCCGGGGCTGACCAACGCGCTGTACGACGCAGGGTTTTCCCTGAATGACACTGCCCCAGACTACGTCATCGTCGGCGACACCCGCAGCTATAGCTATGAAAAGCTGGAACAAGCCTGCTTTCTTGTGCAAAAGGGGGCGAAGCTAATTGGCACCAACCCAGATCTGACGGCCCCCTCTGAAAAGGGCATCATTCCGGCCACGGGCGCGCTGCTGGCCCCAATTGAGCTAACGGCACAGGCCAAAGCCTACTGCGTTGGCAAGCCTAACCCATTGATGATGCGTAACGGGCTGAAAAGATTGGGGGCGAAGTGCGAGGAGACGGCGATTATTGGCGATCGCATGGATACCGATATCATTGCGGGGATCGAGTCAGAGATTGAGACGGTGCTGGTGTTTAGCGGGGTAACAAGGCCAGAAGATCTACCCCAGTTTGCCTACCGCCCAAATTATCAGCTCTCTGGCGTCGGGCAGCTGGTGCCGTAGCCGAGATAAGCTTTCGGCGCTATTCAGGCGATTGGCTTGCACGGCTTGCTCTGCGCTCTCGGAAGATGGCGGTCATCTGAATACCTGTCCACAGGAGGGCAATCAACCCTGCACCTACGAACAAAACGTACAGCGGCTTTAGCGTGTTGCCTAGATAAGAGCCCTGGTGTAGGCGCATCAGAAGAGAGGCTTGATCGCCTGAAAGCCCAAACCATGCCCGACCAAGGCGATAGGCCATACCGGTCAAAGCTGTGAGCAGCAAGGGTAAAAGTGTAATCGGCGCTAGAATCTGGTGTATCCACCGCCCTTTCCGCTTTGCAGGAGCTGCCAAAGACGCCCGATTAAGCCGAATCATCGTGATGCCGGTTGCCACCATGCCAACAAGCCCAAGTCCAACAAGAAGCACGTATATCGGGACTAGGGCGCTGCCAAGAAACCGCCCCTCGTGAAGTGACATGAGGCGTCCCGCAAGCGTGTCGGAAATTCCCAGCCAGCTGCGGCCAAGGCGATAGCCGATGCCCGTCAGAGCCGTGAGTAAGAGAGGAATAAACACTAACGGTGCAGCTTTGCTGTGCAGTTTACGAAGGCGCTTCATAGAGAGTGATGTTGCAATACTGTATTGAGCACATGGTAGGCGACAAAAGATAAAGAGTTTGGAAAGTGCTGGCAAAGATACGGCGGCAATGGCTAGAGTCGCGCAACTGGCCTGGTAAGCTACTCCCCAATGCTGATATTGGTCTAATCTCTATGAGCGACCCGACTACCCCTAGCACGCTGCCCGTCTCCTATACTGACGTTCTAGCCGCCGCCCAGCGCCTTGATGGCTCTGCGCACCGCACCCCAGTTATGCAGAGCCGCAGCTTCAATCAGCGCGTCAACGGCGACGTCTACTTTAAATGTGAGAACCTACAGCGAACAGGCTCCTTCAAGTTTCGCGGTGCTTACAACGCCATGAGCCAGCTTGGCCCAGAGGCAAAACAGCAG
>JBARYO010000671.1:0-2083 GCA_049647905.1 Elainellaceae cyanobacterium
GAACTGCTATATCTGAATATTCTAAGCTGATCTGGGCTAGATTAAATGCGAAGCTTTCCGAGGCTACTAATGCCTATGTAGGCTTGACGCTTCGATAGTTTCAGCAATTTTATTTTAGGATAGACAGAGTAATATTTGCAACGGGCCGATTTGGATTGCTTGTCTTATAAAAGATAGCTTTACGTCGGCGAGTATCTAGGCTATCGAATCAATTAATGGCACACGCTATCTGTTTCGACCGTTCCAGCAGCACTGCGCTTTGGTCATATATTATTTGTCAAAGTGCAATACCTGCCGGCTCCGGCAGCAGCACCCATAGTCGCTGGCCTTTCAAGTTTGCACCAATCTTCTAAGTACGTCGTGCGAACTATAATTGCTCAAAGAATCGTCAAACAAGCATCCACCAAATCCGACGGCAACACACGCAACCGCTGGTTCTGCAAATCCAGCTTAATCCCCAGTCCCCCGGCGGAATCCCCCCAATCAGCGGATCCCGCCCTCCCGGCAACTCCAAACACTCAAACGTCCCCTCCCGCCTGCAGAGGTAAATCTTCGCATCCTGAAACACCCGCGCCATACTCACCCCCGTCACCGTCGAAACCGTTACCTCCCGCAAGCATCGTCAGCCAGTATCCACCAAACAGCACCTACTGCCCCAGCACCCCAGGCCACTTCTCATCCGCCGCCGAAATAAACCCCGGAATATCCTTCTCCCATCGCGCCTGGATATTGCTATCAAAATTCAAATACAGCCTCCCCTCCACAATTGACCAAGCCGTGGGGTCAACCGGAGCCAGATACCCTTGGCTAACTGCCCAAGCGCAATAGCCCGCATACTGCTCCGGGTTAGCGGCAAAAAAATCCTTATTCTCAGCGCTAGAAAACTGCCAGGTCGCCCCCTGCCACTCATACTCATGGGCACTGCTGCCAGAAACATACGCACCCTGGGTAAAGTAAGCCACAGGGTCCGCCCCTTTAATGGCGATACCGTCCTGCACATAAACCTCAGACTTCGCTGCTGCCGTATCACACTGTGGCTATCATCCCCTCCCCAGCTGGGAATTCTCTGGTGCAATGCTGAAAGTCCCCTAAGCAAGTGCCGTGAATTAGAGCGCTGTGACTAGAAGTCCGCATTCCAGGTAGGATCAACATAGGGAACGACGTCGCCCAGACCCAGCGCCCCCTGCCCACCAGCATCGATCTAGCCCATGGATATCAAAATCTTCTTTGAACAGAGCTGCGGCAAATGGTTTTGCCAATGCACCAGCCAGCACCTCGGCCACAGCCAATCGGAATGGCAGCGCACCGACACCTGGATTACCCTCGTGCCGACCGACGACAGCTCAGTTCTACAGCTGTGTAGCCAGTTCAACATTGACCCCTCTCTCGCCCTATGCAGCCTATCGGCCCGGTGGGAGGGCACCATTGGCGCTAGCCCCAACAAGAGCAAAGGGACCACTCTGCTGGTGTCCATCGCCAACGCTGAAGACCCTGGGCAGGGAACCCTGCTGCGGCAAAGCAGCCCCAACAACATTGCCACAACGGCCTGCTACATGGTCGAGCAGACCGAGACGCTGGTAATAATGTCAGAGCAAGATGGGCTAGAGCTGGAAGAGCGCCTTTGGTTTGCCAGCCCCAAGCTGCGCCTGCGCAACAGCATCCTCAAGCGCCCCGATGCCTTCAACACCACCTCCTTTTTCTCTGAAATTCGCGTCGGTGACGCCTGATGGGGCACCGCTGTTAACCTGAGCTTCGACAGCGCTCAGCCCACCACAGCGCCAGGACTTACACCCCCACCTCCTCCGGCTCACGAACGGGTTCAGGCCGCTGTGCCGCTGGCATGAGCCACGCCCCCACCAAATAGCTCAGGCAGCAAAGAATCAGACCATAGACATTCACGCCCAAATCTTCGGCGTATTTTCCGGTGCCAATGCCAATCCAGGCTGGGAAAATCGCCATTTGGGCGGCATTCTCCACCACCCGCAGTACGCCAAACAGCAATCCTGGCCAGAACGCCAGATGAAAGCTGAGGGCTCCGCCGCGAATAAACGCCAGCAGGAAGATTGGCGCTAAACCCATCACC
>JBARYO010000672.1:0-2713 GCA_049647905.1 Elainellaceae cyanobacterium
TCGGAGGTGCAGGATGAAAGTGGGTTGGCGGTCTTGGTGCAGGGTGCCGAAGCCGGTGAGGGTCTAGATTACGCCACAATCCTCGGCACGACGGGGGGCGGCGATCGCCTCGCTATTATCTATAATGCGGCGCTGCTAGAGCGAATTGCAGTGGAGGAACTGGAAGAGCTGAGCTTCGAGGGCCGGGTGCGAGCACCGCTAGTGGCCCAGTTTCAAATCCGGGATACCCCCTATCAATTTCTGTTTATGGTCAACCACCTTTATCGCTCAGATGAGGAAAAGCGACATCAGCAGGCCGACAAGTTGAACCAATGGGGGCGATCGCAGACCCTACCGGTGATTGCCGTTGGAGACTACAACTTTGACTTTGATGTGACGAATGGGGATGCGGGCCAACGCGATCCCGGCTTTGACCTGATGACTAATTCTGAGGTGTTTACCTGGGTCCGCCCCCAGCCTCTAGCGATGACCTACTGCAGCGATCGCTACAACAGTATTCTCGACTTTATCTTTGTCGCCAATGGGGCTACCCGCTGGCCTGTCACCACTACAACAGTGTCCTATGCCGACAGTATTGGCTACTGTCCTGATACTCCTGTGAAGAGTGACCATTTCCCCGTCACGGCAACGTTCGATCTCACCAGTGTAATTGGTGGTCCATAGGGTATCCCATCAGATACTATGGGGCAAACCTCATATCACCAAAGACGGGTCTGCGCCATGCACAGCTTTCTGCCTATTGCCTACTTCGAAAACCAGTTCGTCCCGTTCGAGCAGGCCAATATCTCCATCGCCACCCATGCGCTGCACTACGGCACGGGTGCGTTTGGCGGCATGCGCGGTCTCCCCGATCCACAGAACCCAAACCAAGTGCTCCTGTTCCGCTTGGACCGCCATTGTGAGCGCCTCAGCACCAGCGCCCGCTTCCTCCATTACGACCTGCCCGCCGACAAAATTCAGTCGGTCATTTTGGAGTTTGTGGCCAAGAATCAGCCCAAAACTTCCTTTTACATTCGCCCATTTGTCTACACGTCAGATTTGGGCATCGCTCCCCGGCTGCACAACGTGCAAAAAAACTTTTTTATCTATGGCCTTGAGCTAGGAGATTACCTCTCCCCTGAGGGCGTGAGCTGCCGCATCGGATCCTGGTACCGCCAAGAGGACCGCAGTCTTCCCTTGAGGGGAAAGATCAGCGGGGCTTATATCACGTCATCCCTCGCGAAAACGGAAGCTGTAGATTCGGGCTTTGATGAGTCAATTTTGCTCAATTCCCAAGGCAAGGTCAGCGAAGCCACCGGCATGAACATCTTTATCGTGCGGCGCGGCACTATCATCACCCCTGGATTCGAGCAAGATATTTTAGAAGGGATTACCCGTGACAGCGTTCTGACCATCGCTCAAGACTTAGGTATTCCGGTGCAGGAACGGCCCATTGACAAATCTGAGCTGCTGATTGCCGATGAAGTTTTCCTCAGCGGCACAGCAGCCAAGGTGACGCCAGTGAAGCGCATTGAAAACTATACCTTGCCTACCCACCGGCCCATCACAGACCAAGTGCGACAGACTCTAACGGCGATAACGGAAAACCGGGAGCCAAAGTACAAAGACTGGATTACAACCGTTGCGGTTTAGAGCGATCTATTGACGCGCTCCTGCAATTTTTCAAACGTCAGGGGACCAGCAATGCCATTGACGACAAGGCCGCTGGCTCCCTGGAAGCTCTTTACGGCAGCTTCCGTAGAACTGCCATAGTAGCCCGTCAGCCGCTTTTTGCTGTAGTAGCCCAAGTCCGCAAGCGTCGTCTGCAGGCTTAGCACCGTCTGGCCGCGATCGCCCAAGTACAGGACGTCTCCAACGGCGGCTGAGGTTGGGGTTGACACGGTAGCGGGTTGCACAACGGTCGTGGTGGATTGCACCGCTGGAATAAACGCAACTTCGGTTGCCACAGGTAGACGGTCAGCGGCGAGCTGCGCTAGAGTGACAGGACCCGCAATCCCGTCTGCCGTAAGGCCGGCAGCCTGCTGAAACTGGAGGACAGCAGCTTCGGTTAGGCTGCCGTAGTATCCTGTAACCGGTCCGCTGAAATATCCGGCGGTGGACAGGGCACGCTGCAGGTCGGTCACAGCAGCACCTTGATTACCTCGGGCGAGGACGTTGGGGTTGCCAGCAGCGCCTATAGCTTGTGACGTTGGTTGAGGTGCTGCCCCTCCCATGGCAGAGAGGGTGCTTGACCCCGCAATGCCATCAGCAACAAGTCCACGAGAGCTTTGAAAATCCTGCACGGCGGCCTCGGTCAAAGAGCCATAGAATCCCGTCACTGGACCGCTATAAGCCCCCATCGCCGCTAAATCTTGCTGGAGCTGAGTGACATTGGCGCCAGAGTCACCGCGACGCAGGGCCATGGCGGAGCTGCTGGTGGCCAAGACAATAGATGCGCTGCAGGCGAGGGTAACCGCATGGCGGGAGGCGCTCCCCACGGCTCGCTTCACATCTCGAGACAATGGGCCAATAGCGTCGTTGAGAGCATCTACATTGTCTTGTGCCGTGATCGATGCCGCATCGCTATCTTGGGCAGCGAGGCTATAGAGATATCCAATTGATTCCATGGCTGACCCGACCCGTTAACATCTAGTACCTAGATATTAAGTTAAGAATTGAGGGAATGGGGTGTCAAGTCTATATGGAAATGAATTTTAAGACTTGACCTTGAGAT
>JBARYO010000673.1:0-2429 GCA_049647905.1 Elainellaceae cyanobacterium
ACCCCAACACCGTTTACTTGTGGCTAGCCACTTAGCAGCATGACCGCATTTCAACCTGATGTTGCAGTAGTTGATCGTAACGAACTGACCAGAGAACTGCTTTGGTCTGACCAATCGATTCTGACGCTGGGTAGCTCAATTAAATTTGTGGCGGAAGTTGTGAGCAGCAACTGGCAAAACGATTATGCCCGTAAAGTCGAAGATTACGCGGTTTTAGGCATCCCCGAATATTGGATTGCAGACTACGCAGGATTGGGGGGAACTCGACATATTGGAAAGCCTAAGCAGTCCACGTTGTCCATCTGTACGCTAGTTGATGGAGAGTACGACATTCAGCAGCTTCGAGGGAAACAGACTATCACTTCCCTCACCTTTCCAAAGCTGGAATTAACGGCTGAGCAAGTATTGAGAACCGGTGGATGATCGAAGCGCGATCGACCAGCACCGTTAGCTCCATTCACAATTTGCGCGTCATGAACAGGCTATAGGGATCTTGGACATAGTCTGCAAACGGCTCGCAAAACTGAAAGCCAAAGCGAACATACAGCGATCGCGCCGGGGCAAACGCCGCCATTGACCCGGTCTCAAGGCTCAGACGCTCGTAGCCTCGCCGATTAGCTTCCTGCAAAAGGTGACGCAGCATCTGTGCTGCAACGCCTTTGCGTCGATGCGCCGGTGCCGTCCGCATCGACTTGATTTCACCGTGGCTAGGGCTCAGCTCTCTCAATGCCCCACAGCCCATCAAGTCGCCGTCCTCCCACATGCTCCAAACGGTGATATCGGGCGATCGCAACGACTCAATATCCAACGCATGGACGCTTTCAGGGGGAGAATGCTGGGCCGCGTCTTGGAGATGCTCCTGCACAAAGTTGGCAATGTCAGGCCCTTGCAAATCGTCTACGCGAATATCCATCTCAACTCTCTCTAGCGTCACCTTTGCTCTAAGCTGGCGAAACGTCCCACTGTATGGGTAGCCCAGCCAACCACTGACGATCCTCTGTCACCAGAGGAAACTTGATTTGCCCTGCCGATATCCCCCGCCGTATCATGCGCTGACGCAATTGCTCAAAGCTACCTGGCTCAAGAATACGCAAATGCGGGGCCGGGACAAGCTGTGCCTCACGTTTGATGGCATAGGATGTATGGACCTGCCGCAACACCTCGTCAAACCGCGCCAAGAACCGGTCTGGCTCTGTTAAGGTTTGCTCCTCCATAAGCTCAATATTGACCCAATAGTGGGGCGGGATACCTTCGGAGAGGGTGATGCAAAAGTTTTGCAAAATGACATCAAACTCCTCCTGCAGCTGTCCCATGGTTTGGGTGACGTGAAATTCTGTCGTCTTTTCCGTGGAGGCCGACATGACGCCGCCGCGCCGATGGCGAAAAATGAACCGGGGGGCCAAATTGCAAAAGCCTTCGATTTCTACCACATCCCCCAAATCATAGCGGTAGAAGCCGCTGTAGTTCGTCACCACAATACGGTAGCGATCGCCCACCGTTACCTCCCAGGGCAGCACTGTCTTCGGCTGCGCGGCCTCCCACTGATCTTCCGGAATGAATTCAAAGAAGCCGCTGTCCAAGGCCAAGATGACGCTGTCGGTGTTGAGATCCCGGTGGACGCCAAAGGTGGCTTCTGCCGAAGCGTAGGTGCCGCCAAATACAGGGGTGTCCTTGTAATGAGCCGGGAACTGCGCCATGTAGAAGTTGGAGGTGCCGCCTCGGGCTGTGATCATAAATCTCAGCTCGGGCCAAGCTAGGTAAGGGGTGAGGCTATCGTACTGCGTCAGGATATCTCGCAGCTCTGCTGCCCGCTGAGGGGCAGGAGTCCAGTAACGCTGCAGCCGCTGGCGCAAGTTGGGAGCAAGGGGCAGATCTGACGATAGCTGCTCTTGAGCCAGGTCGTAAGCGAGGCGATCGCCCTGGGCTTCGAGGGCTTGGGCCAAGCTCAGGGCCAGAATGGGAAAGGTGGCGCTGATGGCAGCAAGCTGACGCTGCTGCAGGGCAAAAAGGAGGCAGACATAGGTGCGGGTCTTGCCGTCTGGAATTTGCAGCGCTTCAAACGGGAACGCAAACACCTGTCGGTAAATAAAATTGGCCAGCCGCAGGTCGGAGGTGCTCACCGGGCCGTAGGGAACGCCGCTGGCGGTCGTGCCGAAAGGGACAGCGGAGTTGGTGTAGAGCATGCGGCCAAAGGCTTGTCCTCGGCGACGCAGCGCATCTGATAAAAAGCCTAAACTCGCCTTGTTGGCCCGCGCAATAGCTTGGCGCGATCGCGCTGTCACAGGGATGAGCTTTTTCTTCCCCGTGGAGCCGCTGGTGAGGTTGAAGAAAATAGGTGGCTCTGCCGTCAGCAGATTGGGTTCACCAGCGGCCATGCGGTCAATGTAGGGCTCAAAATCGGTGTATGCCGCCACGGGGAGCCGCTGGCG
>JBARYO010000674.1:0-10564 GCA_049647905.1 Elainellaceae cyanobacterium
CGATATAAAAGTTCAGGCTTTCCTTAAAAAATCCCTTCAGTCTGAAGACATTGATGTAATCGTCGCAGGGGATGGGCAAACCGGGCTAGATCTCGCTCGCAGCATATGCCCGAGTCTGATTATTTGCGACTGGCTGATGCCAGGTCTAGATGGGTTGGAAGTCTGCCGACAGGTCAAAGCAGACTCAACGCTGGCAACAACGTTTTTTATCGTGCTGTCTGCAAAAGGAGGCGTTAAGGATCGGGTTCAGGGGCTCAACACTGGGGCGGACGATTTTTTAGCCAAGCCCGTCGATTTAAGTGAGCTGCGGGCGAGGGTGAAAGCCGGATTGCGCCTCCACCAGCTCAGCAAAGACCTGAAGCACCAAAAGGATCTTTTGGAAGCTGAGCTGCATGAAGCGGCAGACTATGTGCGCTCCCTGCTTCCTCCTCCCATGGTGGAGCCGGTCAAAATCACCTCTCGATTTGTGCCCTCCCGCCAGCTTGGGGGAGACTGCTTCGACTACTACTGGCTTGACCCCGATTATCTGGCGATCTATCTGCTCGATGTGTCTGGTCATGGCCTAGGTGCAGCGTTGCCATCCATTTCTGTGCAAAATGTGCTGCGATCGCAGTCCTTGCCCGACGTGAACTTCTATCGACCGGCGTCAGTGCTGCAGGGGTTGAACGAAGCGTTCCAAATGAATGACCAAAACGATAAGTACTTCACGATGTGGTATGGCATCTACAACCACCGCAGACGGTTTTTGACCTATGCCAGCGCAGGCCATCCCCCCGCCATACTGATTGCAGCGGACGACGGCGGAGTGCTACAGGCCAAGCGACTGCGTACTCCCAACCTACCTATTGGCATGATGGCCAACGCCAGCTATGACGGTGAGCGCTGTTCTATTCCCGTCAATAGCAGCTTATATATTTTTAGTGACGGCGCTTACGAAAGCTTTGACTATGGGATGGATCCGTCAGAATACGTCTGGGGACTTGACGAATTTGTCACCCTCTTGATCGCTCACCATGGGAGCGACACCAGCCTAGACCAGGTTTTGATGGACATCCGCAAAACGCGCCAGCAGAACACGTTTCCTGACGACCTTTCCCTGCTGCAAGTCACATTTATCTAACTCGACGACCTGGCTCAACTTGACTGGCGTTTGAGCGATAGATCTTGCGCCTCCTGACCATGCCCCCACCCTGGAGCCCCATCCACGCCCGCCTGCACCACACCCTGAGGCAGCAACAGCTGCTGCCCCAAGGGTGTGGCATTTTAGCCGCCGTTTCGGGCGGGCAAGACTCCCTAGCGCTGATGCAGCTGCTGATAGATCTACAGCCCAAGTGGCGCTGGACCTTGGCGATCGCCCACTGCAACCACCGCTGGCGTCCCGATTCAGACGATAACGCAGCCTACGTAGCTCAGCTGGCCCAGCAGTGGAACCTGCCCTGTCATCTTGCCACGGTACCGGAGGGAGACATTGGCAGCGTGACCAGCGAGGCGGCAGCCCGGAACTGGCGCTATGGGCAATTAGCCCGCATCGCAGCTGAACATGGCCATACTCACGTGGTCACGGGGCACACTGCCAGCGATCGCGCCGAGACGGTCTTATACAATCTGATTCGCGGCAGCGGTATGGATGGTCTCCAATCCCTCGCCTGGTGCCGTAAACTCGCGCCCCCTAGGGATGAGACCCCCCTGTGGCTAATTCGGCCTATGCTCAACATCTTTCGTCAGGAGACAGCCCAAATCTGCGCCGATGCTGGCCTCAGCATTTGGGAGGACGAAACCAATCAAGACCTACGCTACGCCCGCAACCGCACTCGCCACGAACTAATCCCTTACTTAAAAACCGCCTTCAATCCAAATGTCGATAGGGCGCTGGCTCAGACAGCTGAAGTGCTTCGGGCTGAAGTGGCCTATCTAGATAGTCTGGTGGATAGTCTATGGACCCAGACGGTCACTCACCTTGATGAGGACGTTGTTGACTTGTACGCCTATCGAGCCACTGATGGCGCTACTCATCCCTCAGCCCAGAAATCGCGGCGACATGCCCCCTCCGAACAACAGCGCCGACCGTCCCGGTTAACCGCGTACCGAGTCCATCGGTTGACATTACAGCGATCGCCCTTAGCGCTGCAGCGTCGCCTCCTGCGGCGGCTGCTCATTCACACCGATACGGCGGCAGGATTCAACCATATTGAGGCCCTTGTCCAGTTGCTTGATGCCCCAAATCGATCTCAAACCGCGCCGCTGAGCGATGGCGTTGTGGGGCAGGTTGACGGCGAGTGGATCACCTTTAGGACGCTGCCAGCTGAGTAGAGGAGTCGCCGTTGACCTGGTTGATAGTGCTGTAAATCTCCGATATCACCTGTTTTTGATCAGCTTGGGCAGCCTGTAGCCGATCTGCTGCCTCTGACAGGGCCGGGAGCTGACTCCGCCAATTATCAAAGGCGTCCTGAACCGGCTGCAGGATTGCCTCGTAGAGATGGACATGTCCTCGGACCTCAGCCGCCGCAGTGCGATCGCTGTGCAGCAGGTCTTCATCCTGCTTGAGCTGACTCAATTCGGCGTCTAAGGCCGCTTTCCGCTCATCGACAGATGCCCTGCGTCCCTGAAGCTCACCTTCGATAGTATCAATGTCAGCCTGCAGCTCTTCTGCCCGTTGGGAAAGGGTCTCGCGAACCGCGCTGGCTTGGACAAGGGCAAAATTACTGTCGAGGGCTGAATCATCGTCAAACGGTTGGCCAAGGCGCTGTGCGAGCACAGCCTGATGGCGCTTCAGCAAGAGTTCCCGCTCTTGGAGATTACGACGCTGGCCCACTAGGGTATGGTCCAGCATGCGATAACTCTCTGTTTCGTCAGCGAGCTGCGCATCAAGCTGTAGGCGATCGTACTCGCTAGCTTGAGCAATTTTCGCGCTCAAGTCGTCGATCTCCTGCTGCTGCAGCTGTAGTTCCTCCTCTTGCGAACTGACAAACTGAGAACTCTTTTTGAAGTCAGTTTCAAGCTCCGCAACTTTGGCCTGCAGAGTTTCCAGCGGCATACTCTCGAGGGCCGAGATGTCAATTTTGTCTTCCAGCGACAGGGGAGCACCTGGGCTGTCTTTGAGTTGATTTAGCAATTCCAACTGCTGTTGAGCAGCGCTGGAAACCGTCTGTAGTAGATCGCGCTTCACGGACAGCACCGACTGCTGAGCATTGACCTCCAACGCCTCCTGGTGCCACGCGGCATTGGCATCGTGCCAGCTCTGCCAGCGATCCTGAAGCTGTTGGGTCTTTTCCTCAATAGACGCCTGCTGCGCTTCCAGCGCCTGCCGCTGTTGCCCAAAGGTCTGCCAATGCTGCTCGAGCTGCTGCTGCTGCTGCTCGACAGCCTCCAAACACTCAGCCAACGCTTCGGGCAGTAGCTCTGGCGATACAGCTTTGAGATCCCCCAGACCAGAAAGCCGCTCTAGGGACTGATGCAGCGCTGGAATTGGCACGGCCTGCCCAGATTGGCCATCATTTTGGCGTTCATCGAATCGTCGCATCTCGCCGTTGAGCTGGGCCCAGGCCCCCTCAAGCTCTTGGCTCTTGCGCTCAAACTCGGCCTGTAGCTGATCGACCTCCTCACGAGCGGCATCAATTTCGCTGCGCTGCTGCTCTAGCTTCTCGAAGTCCTCCTCCATTTGCTGCAGCTCGTCTTGGCGGGCTTCCATTTCCATTTCCCGACGATTGAGCTCCTGACTTTGGTAGGTCAGCGACTGCTTCCACTGCTCAATTTCTTCTTCTTGATTTTTTGACTTCTCTTGAATTCGAGAAAAGTTTTGTAGGATGCTAACGAGCTGCCGCCCTGCTTCAGAGTGGCGCTGAACTTGACGGTTACTGCTTAGATCGACGAGAACAAGAGCGCCAGAATTATAGGGAACGTCATCGGGGGCAGGAATGATATCTTCGCTTGCTGCAGTCCAGCTGTATTCTGACCGTTGACACGCTAGGAGTTTGAACTCTGCCTTCCCGCTCCCAAGGACTCTGGCCTTCTTTTGCACTTCTGCTAAATACAGCACGTTGACAATCTCCTGAATCTCTAGAACCTAATACTCCAACGTCTCATCGCCCAAGCCAGTGTAGCGTGACACTATTTATGGTATACACCTTCTACACCTGCCGCTGTAAGCCTAGACCCATAACTCTAATTTAGTTCTGCCGTTTTCCGGCATCGTTGCCCTTGACACAACTAGCCCGTCGCGCTTCCGCGCGCCAGCCGCCGAAACATCGGTGCGCCCAACAGCTGAATGCCACCTGACCAATAATTCCCGTACTCATTTGGAGAATTCTATGCCCTTAGAATGCTTTCAAGTGCGGTCTGCTCACATTATGCACCATCCCAGCGGCCACAGTAGAAGTGCTGTAATCTACAGGTGAGGGGGATAATATATCACCCTCTGAACAGGTGGTGTCTAGTCCGGCAAAACCCTTTAGGCAAAATGCATGCAGGGTAACTTAAATGAAATCGATATTCGCAGCATTCTACAGCTGGTTGAGCTAGGCCAACGCACTGGAGAGCTGTTCGTCGAGGCCTACCAGACTGATGCAGGCTTTCCCGTTAGATCGGCTACGCAGTCATCATGGTTCATTTTTTTCGACAACGGAAAGATTGTCTACGCGGCAGACGGCAACAGCAGCGCTCTACAGCCCCAGCGCTTGCGAGACTATCTCTATCGGTATCGTTTGGTGTCAGCGCTCAACGACGTCAGTCTTCCTGCGATCGCCACCATTCACGCCCCCGAGTATGGCTACCTCTGGGCCTTGCTGGAGCAGCATGTGCTGACTCCGGTGCAGGGGCGCACCATCTTGCGCAGCATGATTCGGGAGACATTATTTGATCTACTGGGTCTCCACGAGGGCAAGTTCACTTTCGAAACAAGCGCGTCTCTGGCCCCCCAGCTCCTGACACTCGACATTGAGCCGCTGGTTAAAGATATTGTGAAGCAAGTGCAGCTCTGGAAGCAGCTCCATCCCCACGTGCGGTCTCCCGAAGCCTATCCCAGCATTGTTAATGACGCTCCTCTCAGGCAGGTACTCAAACCTGAGACCGTAAATCTCTTGGAAAAGTGGGCTGACGGCCACACCTCGATCCGTCAAATTGCCCGGTATCTCCATCAAGATATCGCCATGCTCGCTAAGGCCATTTATCCCTATGTTCAACAGGGGGTCGTTCAACTGGCGATGCCAGCTAGCCAATCCCGGGCCTCGGGGGCTGCCGCCCAGACGCGCTATATCTTGTGCATTGATGATGGGCTGGTTCTGCGGCAGACAGTAGAGCACATTTTGAAGCATTACGGCTATCGCGTCGCGTCAATTGGTGAGCCTATTGATGCGCTGAGCTTAGCCATTCGCACTAAGCCAGATCTAATTCTGTGTGATATTGCCATGCCTGAACTCGATGGCTACGAAATTTGTGCCATGCTGCGCCAGATCAGCCTGTTTCGTCAGACCCCGATCATCATGCTTACAGGGAAGGATGGATTTATCGATCGCGTTAGAGCGCGAATGGTAGGCGCAACGGACTATCTCACCAAACCATTTGGCGCTCAAGAACTGATCACGCTGATTGAGAAGTACAGTGATGGCTTACCAGTCCAACCCTACGGGGGGAAGCAGACAGCACCAACATTCCCGGCAAATAGATCTCATGAGCCCAGCATAATAGCGCTAGATTACCCAGAGCAGGCGAACCAGCCAGATTAAATCACTCTGAAATACTTCAAATTAGGCCAAGGTGCAGGTCTTGGCACTTCCCCATCCCCAAAAGAGCCCGTAATCTGCCTTGTCCCATCTACAATCGTCACGGTTTCCCGCCACAGAGGATGGCGACGCCTTATCATATGTAACTAATATCCGTTATCCATACTCGCGTTGAGGAGCCGATCGCTCAAGCCGGTCTCGCCTTTTCGGAAGCAGCCGTGTCAGCGATCATTGCCATTCTCGTCAAACGATACAACTATGAATAGCGTGGTCGAGAATATCGGGATTGACATCCCTTCTAAAACTGGGCGGCAGGTGAGGCAGTATGAGCAAAATTCTGGTTGTTGAAGATAGCGTCACTCAGCGCGAAATGATTACCGATTTACTAAAGGGAAGCGGTCTCGACGTTACCGTCGCAAACGACGGCATTGATGCCTTAGAAAAAATCCAAGGTCACCTGCCCGATTTAGTCGTGCTCGATATTGTCATGCCGCGCATGAATGGTTACGAAGTATGTCGCAGACTCAAGGCAGATCCCAATACCCAAGCTGTTCCTGTGGTAATGTGCTCTTCTAAAGGGGAAGAGTTCGACCGCTATTGGGGGATGAAGCAAGGGGCAGATGCCTACATTGCCAAACCATTTCAACCCACTGAGCTTGTCGGCACTGTGAGACAGCTGCTTCGGGGATAACCGCTGTTTTTTGAGTATGGCTTATCAGGTGTTTGGGCAATATCACTATTGGGCGCTCGACGTTTGCGTCCTGTCCACAGTTAACATCACGCTAATATTATGGTAGGCAACCCAGATTTTCTAACAGCTAAGGGGGCAGGTCAGGTTCCAGATATCCAGGAGCTAGATAGCCCTGAGGGCGAACTTTATCTTCGATTTCTAACCGCATCAAAAAGCCAGTTTGCGCTGCCAGCAACTGGCATTCTTGAGGTCGTGGCTCCATCACCGGAGCGAATTACGCCGATTCCAAATATTTCTCCCCTTTTGCTTGGCACACTGAATATGCGGGGGCGCGTCATCTGGGTTGCGGATTTAGGCCAGTTTTTGGGTGAGGAAACTCGCCTTTCGCTGGAGCGTTTTGAGCTTCCGGTCATTGCGGTAGAGGATCAAGATATCCGACTGGGGTTAGCGGTCGATCAGATTATCGATATGGACTGGCTGAGCATGGACGAAATTCAGATGACAAATAATGTGCCCGACAGTATGGCTCCATTTGTTCGCGGAGAATGGCAATCTGAAGACGGCGAAGCGGGCTGGAGTGGGCTTCCTGAAGGAGCAGGGTCTGCATCAGAGGGCAATCGCACCCTCCGGCTGTTGGACCAGATGGCCATCCTTCGCTCGGCGCGCTGGGCCGCTTAGCTGGAGCGATCGCGATAAACGTGCTAAACCTGTACAGTGCCATGTTGTGTAGCTTCTCGCTGCCTAATGTAAACCATTGAATGCAAGACACGTTTAAGACAAACCAGACAGAGCGCTTGTTTAAACCGGAGAAAGGATATGGGATCAGGCACTGAGTATGCAGACGACTATCAACTCGCAGAGCGATCGTACATGCAAGGGCATTACGAAGATGCGGCCACGACAATAGATCGGCTGGCTGATGAGTATCCGGATGACGTCAATGTTCGTCTGCTCAAGGGGCATATTTATTGCTACGGTTTGCAGCGCTATGCCATTGCTCAAGAGCAATACCACGCCGTTCTCAACTTGACGAGCGACGATGAGTATTTGGACTATGCCAGAAACGGCTTAACCTATGCCAGCCAATTTACGGACGGCCCGGATAATTCTGCAGGCGAGATCAATGGCGATAGTGATGGCAGTCATGTGTCCGCCGACGACGATCTTGCGGTCGACGATTTGAGCGTTGATGGCGAAGCCGACGTCATGAACCAAACCATTCGAGAATCATGGAACGATCTCGATCTCTCAAGCCCGGAAGAAGATAGCAATATATTCGGCGACTCTGATGATCCGTTTCGAGAGGAGCCAGGCGATCGCATTGATGACCCAGGTGAACTCGACGATCAAGCGGCCATCGCGCTGGGCAGCAGTTCTCCGGACAGTGGATTCGGCTTTTCCGATCCGTTCACCATCGATGGGGATTTGGCCCAAGAGGGGGTAAGTAGCGGGGGTACGGTCAATGCAGAAGAGAGTACTGGAGTAGCAAACGGAGATGCTGACCCCTTCGACTTTGATGATGTGTTTGGTAGTGTCCTAGAGGATTCAGCAGTCGATGAGACCGGACTCAACAGCGCTGCCAATGACTTCTTCTATGACGATGATGGTGAGGCCACCGAGCTAACCCAACCGGATGGGCCTACGCCTCGGGATGAAACGCTGTTGATGATGCCTCCTCCCGGCGGCGACAGCGCTAGCGACTACGCCAGTAGCGACTACGCTAGCGCTGGCAATGCGGATTCGACCCTAGCTGAGCCAGACTACAGCACCACGCTAGAAGATGATGTCTCAGCGTCGTTCGATAGTTCAGCCGCCAATAGCCCGACATCAGAGACCTATACTAACGACGCGATCGCGTCTAGGTCTGAGCTTGATGACGGTGATGGCTCATATCAGCATCAGTCCGAGGCGTTTCTAGCCGACTCGGCTTTGGACGACGCGTTCGAGGACAATGAATTTGACGCCTATAGAGACCAGGTCAATCCCAATACGTTCTCAACGACAGAAGATCCGTCCCTTGGAGATACCACACCATCGATCGATCAAGCTCAGCAAAGCGGGTTTGGCTTTTTAGATGAGCTAGACGAGTTTGACGAGCTAGAGGCTTTACCCGACTTAGATTTTGCTGACAATTCTGCTGGCTTCGCTCAGCCCTCCCATCTGCAGGCTGACCCCGATATTAGCGATGAAGGCAGCGAAATTGGCTTTGACTCAGTGGACGATCTCCCCGATGTCGGAACGTCCCTGGCCTCAGACGACGATGAGGTATTCCCATTGTCGACAGCGTCAGGTCAGCTTCCCACCTTTGCTCGGTCGGGAACCTACAGCAGTGAATTAGACGTTACGGTAGAGCAAGGCTGGTTGGCACCGCTAGAGAATGCCTCTCTAGGCGTAAAGCGCTTTGTCGTAGCTGGCGTTACCGGAATTGTTTCGGCGATCGCTGTCGCGGCGGTAAGCTACGCCGCATCGACTTTTGTGGAAGACGACAGCCGTAGCGCTGTAACCAACACAGGATGGCTGATGACCTTAGCGGCTGGAGTGACAGGCTTCGGAACCTCCATGGTGCTTGGCCAAGTAGCGTACCGCTCGGTCGACAAGACCGTCAGTGAGCTGCGGCATCAGTTTGAGGCCGTGTCGGCTGGGGATCTCAATGCCCGCGCCAATATCTACTCTGAAGATGAAATGGGCAAGCTCGCTGCAGACTTCAATCAGATGTCGCGGGTCATTCTTACCACCACCAGTGAAGCGCAGCGGAAAGCGGAAGAGCAAGAACAGGCGAAAGAAGACCTTCAGCGTCAGGTGATTCGTCTGTTGGATGATGTGGAAGGTGCGGCCCGGGGAGATCTGACGGTGCAGGCAGAGGTCACCGCTGATGTGCTGGGTGCTGTAGCGGACTCGTTTAACCTGACCATTCAGAACCTGCGGGAAATTGTGCAGCAGGTGAAGCAGGCGGCCCGTCAGGTGAGTAAAGGCTCCACCGAAAACGAAATCTTTGCGCGATCGCTCTCCTCTGATGCCCTACGTCAGGCAGAGGAGCTAGCCGTCACCCTCAACTCCGTTCAGGTGATGACCAACTCGATTCAGCGGGTGGCGGAAAGCGCCCGAGAAGCAGAAGAGGTAGCCCGTTCAGCCTCAGCAACAGCGTTAAAGGGCGGAGAATCCGTAGAGCGCACCGTCGCCGGTATTCTAGATATCCGGGAAACCGTGGCTGAAACCACCCGTAAAGTGAAGCGGCTGTCGGAATCGTCCCAAGAGATTTCTAAAATTGTGGGGGTGATTTCCCAGATTGCCTCGCGCACCAACCTACTGGCCCTCAACGCCAGTATTGAGGCGGCTCGCGCTGGCGAGGCAGGTCGGGGGTTTGCCATTGTGGCCGATGAGGTCCGGCAGCTGGCGGACCGAGCGGCGAAAGCCTCTAAAGAGATCGAGCAGATCGTGCTGCAGATCCAGGGCGAAACCGGGTCAGTGATGACGGCGATGGAAGAGGGCACCCAGCAGGTGATTGCCGGTACTCAGCTAGCAGAGCAGGCAAAGCGATCGCTAGACGATATTATTAAGGTGTCGAACCGCATTGATGCCCTGGTGCGATCGATCACGGCAGATACCGTTGAGCAAACCGAGACGTCTCGTGCCGTCGCGCAAGTCATGCAATCAGTTGAGCTGACGGCTCAAGAAACGTCTCAAGAGGCGCAGCGGGTGTCAGGATCGCTGCAAAACTTGGTTGGGGTGGCCCGAGACTTGCTCAACGGCGTTGAGCGGTTCCGGGTAGATTCGTCGGAAACCCATCTGGGGTAACGTTTGTGTGGCATGTATGGCATGTATGGCCCTGATCGAACTACAGTAATGGGTGGGTACGTTAACCAGACGCGCGCCGCTGGTCTATGCCACTGAGGTTAGGGTTCATCACGTAAAGGCTCATCACTACAGGCGTATCACGTGTTCAAGGGGGTACTTCAATGTCGTCAGAGCAACAGCAGCGCATCATGGGCTACTTCATTGAGGAGGCGAAGGACCACCTCAACACAATTGAGCAGGGACTGCTCAACCTCCAAGGCACAATTGAAGACCCAGATTTGATTAGCGAAGTCTTTCGGGCGGCTCACTCTATTAAGGGCGGGGCTGCCATGCTGGGCATTGATAGCGTTCAGCAGATGTC
>JBARYO010000675.1:0-7296 GCA_049647905.1 Elainellaceae cyanobacterium
ACCAGGATGTAGCGGATTGTGAAACGGTGGACTGCTCTTGGATCGTCGCGCTGAAATAGTCAGATGTTTGCTCTTGGTGAATGACAATGCCGAGCTGAGACTCTAAGGCTTCTGTCACCTGAGCGCATGAGTGGCCCTGGATTCCACTGACTTTCTCCTCTACGCGGCCATTGGGATGAATAATAAATTCGAGAGTTTCCATATGGAATGACCCAAGATAACTGGATTAGCAACATATGAGAACCGAAACCACCGTCACCTAATAATGTCCCTGCTCTTACGGCAAACGGGGCATTGACGTCACAGGAGATAAATGTCTAATGAGTCGGCACTCACTACTTGACTTAGTTTCCCGTAACTCCCAATGCCCGTCAAGCATCGGAAGGGCTGTCAAGCCCGTTGGAATAGGCTAAACAGAGCATCAAATGACCGGATACACAGCGATCGCAGTACCATCAACGCCAGTTACGAAACATTACATTTCTTAATTTATCATGGCCAACGACCGCTATTAACCGGCTCTAATCACCGGATGGAGCATCGGGGACGTCATCAGGATAATTCTGTGTTCCAGCATTATCTTCAGCAGACGACACCGACCGTGTTGACCGCCGGACGGACAGATCAATTAAGGGAAGCGCTGCACCCCGTAGACCCTGGAGGATATGGTCGGGAGCGTCGTCCGTAAGGACAAATAAAGGGTAAATATGTGAGGCCCCCTCACCAAAAATATGCTGGTAGCGCGTTGGCATCAGCCAGTCATATCCCCTATCGGTCCAAACCTGGGTCTGCCGCCATCGATTGAGTAGCCCTGAGAAATCTTCTTTGGGTCGATTGATGAACACAAAAATATCGACCCCCGTTTTGATTTTCCATTCGGGGTCGCACATGACGACGCCTATATCACAGGGCAAATGAACCAGGTCTCCGGCCACAAATCGGCCTGCGGCCTGTGACGACACTGGGACAGCTTCCCGCAGCCGTATCAGCGGCAGCGGAATTGAAATGACGCTCTCTTGGGGGCGGCGCAGGCTGGGGAGCAACTCTAGGTACGGACGAAATTGCCTCAATAAATCAATTAACTTTTGGCGATCGCTGTAGGCCGTCAGAAGCTGTTCGTACTGATTAGACGTCATGATGCGTGACTGCGTTGCTTACCATGTGGCAGCACGATCGTGCCACAACTCAGAAAATTGTCAGGAACAGGAGGTAACGGCTCTGTAGGTTGATATACAAGCACGAATAGTCCCGCACGGGGTTGCATCCGTTGTTGCGGATTTGAATGCCTAATATGAATTTTGCGTTATGCCAAAACGGCAGAGGCTAAGGCCTTCATATAGATGGCGTGATCTTTGACGTGGCTTCACAACGTTCCCATAGAAACTAAATTACACTTCTGGAAGATAAGCATGACTTCATTGCCATTATCGGCAATGGAACCTAACGGGGCGTTAGTCCGTCATTGACCTGGGGAAATCTAAGTTCTGTATATCGTTCCCCCTTAGACCTGCAGGATTGCCCCCCACTATCTGGAGCAACTGAGACGATCACTATGTCAGCACAGTCTAATCACCACCAGTCCGACACCAATTCCGCTCTCCTCAATAGTGCTGATGGCAGCACAACCAGCGATCGCGATCGCTTCGACAACAGTAACCTTGTGGGCGTAAGCACTACCGAACCTAGCCACCAGTCAGCCGACAAGCCAGACGCCGAGATCGGCAATCTGGAAGTAGACTATGACGATTCTGTTGACTTTGGCAAGACGCCTAACCGTCGGACGACGGATCTGGTGAGAATCTATCTTCAAGAGATTGGACGCGTTCGTCTTCTCGGTCGCGATGAAGAGGTGGCCGAGGCCCAGCGGGTCCAGCGGTATATGCAGCTTCTAGACATCTGCCGCGACGCCGCCAAAACCGACGAGACGATTCAGCGCTACGTTACCTTCATCGAAGTTCACGATCGCCTCCACTCCAGTTTAGGTCACCGTCCCTCTTGGCAGCGGTGGGCCTCTACTGCCGGGGTTCCGGTAGAGGAACTCAAGTCTGTGCTTACAGAAGGAAAGCAGCTTTGGGCTAGCGTTGCTGAGCTATCGACGGTTGAGCTAGACGAGGCACAAACCCAGGGTTTGGCGGCTAAGGACCACATGATTAAAGCAAATCTCCGCCTAGTGGTTTCCGTGGCCAAAAAGTACCAAAATCGTGGCTTAGAGCTACTAGACCTCATCCAAGAAGGTACGCTGGGGCTAGAGCGCGCCGTCGATAAGTTTGACCCGACTAAGGGCTACCGGTTCAGCACCTATGCCTACTGGTGGATCCGTCAGGGCATCACCCGTGCGATCGCCACCCAAAGCCGCACCATTCGGCTGCCGGTCCACATCACCGAAAAGCTCAACAAAATTAAGAAGGCCCAGCGCAAGCTGGCCCAGAAAAAGGGCCGCACCCCCACCATCGAAGATATCGCTAACGAGCTGGACATGACCCCTCCCCAAGTGCGGGAAGTGCTGTTGCGGGTACCCCGCTCGGTGTCTCTGGAAACCAAGGTGGGCAAAGAGCGGGATACGGAACTGGGGGACTTGCTGGAAACCGACACCATTTCCCCAGAAGAAACGCTGATGCGCGAGTCTCTGCACCGCGATCTCCAGCAGCTGCTGACGGATTTGACCTCGCGGGAGCGAGACGTGATTCAGATGCGGTTTGGCCTCCAGGATGGCAATCCTTACTCCCTAGCGGAAATTGGACGCGCTCTGGACCTCTCGCGGGAGCGGGTGCGCCAAATCGAGGCTAAGGCACTACAAAAGCTGCGCCAGCCCAAGCGCCGCAACCAGGTACGCGATTATCTAGAGGCGCTGACTTAGGGCCGGTTTACCGATATCTTGAGGCCTTTCTAAGTTCGTCTCAGAATTCCAGATTGAAGGGGTTGAGCCTGTCTCAGCCCCTTTTTTTCATGCAGGCTATGGCCCTCAGCGCGGCGATGTCCGAAATCTTGAAGCGGGGCTGTGATTCTACTGTAGGTAAGCCCCTACAGCGGCAGACGCCATAGTTAGGCTTACCTGTAGTGACCTGAGTCGTCTTGAAAATAGTCCCGTGAGCCATGTCCTCATCCCAGCTTGCTGATGCCTACGCCGCCCTCGACGCCTTTGAGCAATCCCCACACCCAGGCTGCTGGCCCCATCTTGATAAAGCGACGCTGATTGCAGAGATGCGATCGCGCCTGAAAAACCCCTTCATCATCAATCAGCGTCAACAGCCCTTTTGCGGACCAGCCTCTATATTGTTTGAGCTAGCACGGAAGCAGCCGCTGCGCTACGTCACCATGGGTCAAGCTCTTTATGAGCAGGGTACCTTTCAGGCCAAGACAGAAGCCGTTTGCGCCACCGAGAATTTATGCCGGGCCAGCCGCGATCCGCTCCACATGGCGCAGGCCGACTGGATGATGCTGGCGGCGCTGCGGGAGGCGGAAACCCTAATCTTTCCGGTGGAGCCCAATGCCCCAACCCTGATTCGCAACCTGGCTGGCATGACAAAATCTTGGGAAATGGTGGGCTGGGTCAAAGAAGTGCTGGGGTATCCTCAGGCATCGTACTACCATGCCTACCTATTCCGGGACATGAAGGCGCTCAAACGAGCCGAGAGCGCTATCCAGCGGGGCGGCGTTGCCTTTGCCCTCGTCACCGCAGGCGGCATGCTGGGGTCGGTGGCGCAGAAAACCCGCCTGGCCCTGCCCAATCACTGGGTTACCCTGCTCAGCACAGCCCCCGTCGACGTAACGCCGAGATGGCAGGACATGCTGTCGCCGGGGCAAGGCGCAGCCCTAGAGCTGGAGTATTACACCTGGGGCGATCGCCGCTCGGTAACGATTCAGCGCAGCGCATTTCGGCGGTTTTTCTGGGGCTTCGTTATTGGTGAGCCATAAGATTTCGCTTTATTGCAGACTATTACGGTATGTAGCAACTCTTAACTTAACATGGGCCACCAGCCCGTTTTCCCTTGATAGACTAAGGGGCGTAAGCGCTGCGGTTCCTCTGGTGAAAATACCTTTGGGTAGCAGTTCCCGTTTCATATGACATACCGATGGTAGATTCCCTAAAGAAGCCCGAATTTAAAGAGCTGCGGCCTGGGGTCAAAGTCCCAGCGAAGGAGACAATCCTAACGCCGCGCTTCTACACCACTGATTTCGACGCCATGTCGGAGATGGATATCTCCGTTAACGAAGATGAGCTGCAGGCCATCTTAGAAGAATTTCGAATCGACTACAATCGCCATCACTTCGTCCGAGACGACGAATTTGAGCAGTCTTGGGACCACATTGACGGCGAAACCCGTCGGCTGTTTGTCGAGTTTTTAGAGCGCTCCTGCACCGCTGAATTTTCTGGCTTCCTGCTGTACAAGGAGCTATCCCGCCGCCTCAAAGGCAAGAGCCCTGTTTTAGCAGAGTGCTTTCAGCTGATGTCGCGGGATGAAGCGCGCCACGCTGGCTTCCTCAACAAAGCACTCTCTGACTTCAACCTCTCGCTAGATCTGGGCTTCCTCACCAAGAGCCGCAAATACACCTTCTTTGCGCCCAAATTTATCTTCTACGCCACCTACCTCTCCGAGAAGATTGGCTACTGGCGCTATATCACCATCTTCCGCCACCTCGATCAGAACCCCGAAGACCGGATCTACCCGATTTTCCGGTTTTTCAAGGAATGGTGCCAGGATGAGAACCGCCACGGCGACTTCTTCGATGC
Source organism: Elainellaceae cyanobacterium (assembly GCA_049647905.1). Taxonomy (GTDB): domain Bacteria; phylum Cyanobacteriota; class Cyanobacteriia; order CAKZMO01; family CAKZMO01; genus JBCCAG01. The sequence goes on from JBARYO010000675.1 coordinate 4,733, forward strand.
CATCATGCGATCGCAGCCCTACATCCTAACGGGGTGGAAAGCTCGTCTATGGTCTCGCTTCTTTCTGCTGTCGGTGTTCGCCACCATGTACCTCAACGATATCCAGCGCTCTGGCTTCTACCAAGCCTTGGGTCTAGACGCCCGCGAGTACGACATTCACGTCATTCGTAAAACCAACGAAACAGCGGCGCGGGTGTTTCCGCTGATGCTGGATGTGGACAATCCCAAATTCTTCCAGCGGCTAGACGACTGCGTTGCCAACAACCAAGCGCTGTCAGAAATTGTTTCATCCACAGCCGCAGCGCCAATCAAGCTGCTCAAGAAAATTCCCTACTACCTGTCTAATGCTGGGCATCTGTTGGGGCTCTACTGCATGAAGCCAATTGATACGGAATCCCTAGAGGGATCGGTACGCTAATTCCAGCGTTCATACCCGTAGAAGACGGTTTTGGCAGCGGTGCCGAAGCCGTCTTTTTTGCAGCTTTAAACCATCAAGCAATGAACCATAGCGGTTGGGGAGAGTCGAGACAGTGAGATTGGTAACGCTGCAGCATCTGGCCCTTGTCGGTGCTGTCAGCATTGGGGCTATGGTGTTCGGTGCAGACCCAGCACAAGCACAGTCTGCAGAAGAGACTATACCCCCCGACGCGGCCCAAAGCGGCGACCCTAGCGCGGCGTCACAGGAATCAACCTTAGACCTTGACGACGCAGTAATTGAGTCCAGTCCAGTCCTGCAGCGCTGGCTAGAGGAAGTGCCCGATATCTTGGAAGATATTCGCCACGATCCGGCCTTTCGCGGTCGGCTGCGGTTGGGATATTTGAGGCTATCTACCGATGGCGATGACGACGGCATCCTAGTGGGGCTAGAGGACGTTATCTTGACCCGCAGCGGACTCACCCTCAGCGCCGACTATCGAGGTGAGTTGGGGGGCGATCGCTACAGCGGGGGGGGTGAGCTGCGCTACTACCTGCTCCCATTAGGGCGACGGATCAACCTAGCCCCCGTCTTGGGCTATCGCGTCATCCGCACCCCCCGTGAAAATCTTGATGGCGTTGCCGTCGGGGCGCGGCTGCTGCTGGTGCCATCCCGCAGCGGGGCAGCAGATATTTCCGTGACGCAGCTGCTCGTCAACCCTGGCAGCGGTGAAGAGGCTAGCTTGTTTACCGTATCGACAGGGTACGCCCTCACCCAGCAGCTCCGCATCTCAGGCGACGTTCAAATTGAGACCATTAGCGAGAGCGACACACAAATTGCCGTTATCCTGGAACTAATTCTGTAGCACTGCAAGACCCTACCCAGAGGCCACCTGTAACACCCACAACAAGGTGGTGTAGGGTGAGGCAGTAAGATCTATGGGCTAGCCCCTGTAGCCTTATCTCGCCAGCCCAACTTAGCGATCCCAATCGCTGCACCCCTTCTGAAACAACATATACCCTATGTCTGATGCCATTCTTGATGTCCGCGACCTCCATGTTCACTTCAAGCAGGACCGGCAGTGCATCAAAGCCGTCAACGGCATTTCCGTCAGCGTCACGCGAGGTCAGACCCTGGGCATTGTGGGAGAGTCGGGATCGGGGAAGTCAGTTACGGCCCTAGCGGTCATGGGTCTTATTCCATCCCCGCCGGGCGAAATTACCCAAGGGGATATCTACTTTCATCCCACCGCGCCGCAGCCAGGCTCCATCGATCTACTGCGCCTCACAGACAAGCAGCGCCAGACCTTCCGAGGCGGCAAAATCTCGATGATTTTTCAGGAGCCCATGAGCTCCCTCAACCCGGTGTTTACCTGCGGCTATCAGCTCATAGAAGCCATTCGCCAGCATGAGAATATTTCGGTGGCGAGGGCCAAATCCCACGCTATTGGTCTGCTGCAAGAGGTAAAACTTTTGCCCACGGACGATCAGCTGCGGCGCACCTGCATCGATGAGCGGGCGATCGACGGCCTGGCTCAGCCGCCCACAGATGCCGAGATCGAGGCTTACATCACGGCCCGTCAGCAGGGCCTTCTCGATCGCTTTCCCCACCAGCTCTCTGGCGGACAGATTCAGCGGGTGATGATTGCCATGGCGATCGCCTGCAACCCAGCGCTGCTGATTGCTGACGAGCCCACCACGGCCCTAGATGTGACGGTGCAGGCCAGCATCCTCGGCCTCCTGCGGGAGCTGCGCGATCGCCGGGGCATGTCGATGATTTTTATTACCCACGACTTGGGTATTGTGGCGGAGATTGCCGACACTGTGGCGGTGATGTACCAGGGAGAGGTGGTTGAGTACGGCTCAGTCTTGCAAATCTTTTCTAATCCACAGCATCCCTATACCAAAGGGCTACTGGCCTGTCGCCCTAGGCCCGATCAGCAGCTCCAATGCCTGCCAACGGTGTCCGACTTTATGGCGGTGACAACTGACGCTGATGGGAAGGTGGTTATTGAAGAGACGTGCCGCGACCTGCAGCAGGTCATCCAGACGAACGCGGCGGCGGAGAACGGCAGCGCCTCAGCGGCAGATAGTGCCCCAGCGGCAGACAGGATCCCAACGGCAGACCCTATCCTAGATGTTCAGAACTT
>JBARYO010000676.1:0-2987 GCA_049647905.1 Elainellaceae cyanobacterium
CCGGGACCAAAATGCAGCGGTAAACATATTGAATAGGGCGGTCGGACAATCGCTCTCTGGCTGTGGAGGCTTATCCGTTGGGATGCCGTTGAATCAGCAACTCTCAATTGTGAATTTGGGAAGCCCACGACTACAGCCCGTTAGGGCTTAGCGCGGGAGGATGTCACCTACCATGCTGCCGGTTCGTAAAGAGACTCAGTCGCTGCTCACCTCAGACGGCACCCGGCTTGATGCCGATATTTACGTTCCTGACGTAGCGGGCAACTTCCCGGTGCTACTGATGCGTCAGCCCTATGGTCGGGCGATCGCCTCTACGGTGGTTTATGCTCACCCTCGGTGGTACGCCGCCCAGGGCTACATTGTGGTGATTCAAGATGTGCGGGGGCGGGGCAGCTCTGAGGGGGAATTTGATCTGTTTGCCCATGAGGTCTCCGATGGCGGCGAAACTGTGGCCTGGGCCGCTGCTCTATCCCAGAGCACGGGTGACGTGGGCATGTATGGCTTTTCTTACCAGGGCATGACCCAGCTGTTTGCCGCCGCCGCCCAGCCCCCTGCCCTTAAAACTCTTTGCCCCGCCATGGTGGCCTATGACCTGCGGAACGACTGGGTCTACGAAGGGGACGCTTTTTGTCTGCAGGCCAGCTATGGCTGGGCCATCCAGCTGGCGGCAGAGACCGCTCGCCGCCAGGGCCACAGGGATGCCTACCGCTCTCTCTATACTGCCGCTCGAACCCCACTGTCTGCAGACCCAGTCTGCGCCCGCTCCGCCCTGCTCAATCAGCTGGCCCCCGAGTCTTTCTACCACGACTGGCTTAACCCCCCTTCAGAAGACTACTGGCAGCAGCGATCGCCCCAGCATTACATCGCGGCCATTGCCCAGATGGACCTGCCGATGCTGCACATTGGCGGTTGGTACGACACCTACATGCGCGGCACCCTGCGGCTGTACCAGGACATCGTCTCCCGCTGCAGTCAGCCCCAGCACCTTTGGATTGGCCCTTGGCCCCATATTCCCTGGGGGCGTCGGGTGGGAGACTTGGACTTTGGCCCTGAGGCCGTGAGCCCGATTGATCGGCTGCAGCTGCGCTGGTTTGACCAGCTCCTTAAAGGGAAAGCCAGCGGAATTCTCAAGGATGAACCCGTGCGGCTGTTTGACATGGGCCGCAACCGATGGCGATCGCACCCCCAGTTTCCCAGCTCTGAGCCAATAGCGTATTGGCTTACCTCCGATGGCTTAGCAGGAATCAGTGAGGCCAGCGGCGCGTTGACACTGCAGCAGCCCTCAACCCCAGCGACCGATATCATTGTTCATGATCCTTGGCGACCCGTACCGACCATCGGCGGCCATGCCGTCTTTCCAGCGGGCCCCTTTGACCGATCAGCAGTAGATAGCCGTGCGGATGTGCTGACCTATACCCTGCGGCTGGAGGCATCTCTGACTATTACCGGCGTTGCCATAGCGCATCTATGCTGTCAGGCCGATGCCCCCAGCTTCGACATCTGCACCGTCTTGTCAGACGTGCACCCTGACGGCAAGGTGTACCCCATCGCTCAGGGGTACCGCCGTGTCGAAGACCACAGCCGCCAGGTTATTGAGGTGACGCTGCAGCCTACCTCTGCCTACGTTGCGGCTGGGCACCAGCTGCGCCTTAGCGTCAGCGGAGCCTGCTTTCCCGCTTATCCGGTTAATCCAGGGACGGGGGAAGCGCTGGCGGAAGGGCGGCTGATGGAGGCGCGGGTGGTCACGATATCGGTTGATGTGGAGGGGCAATCGTGGGTAGCGTTGCCCGTTGTGGCTGAGTCGGGTGAGTCGGTAGTGCGATCGCAGGGCTGAGGCTAGATTTGTACCGGTAGGTCGTCCGGTAAGCGGCCCGTTCTGAATCGCGCTACGCTCATAAAGCAGGGTGTGGTCGAGGCATCATGGAGTTTGAAAAAGAAGACGCCGTTCAGGTCGCCAATCGAGCCGTGCTATTCAGTGCTGGTCGATCCCTGTCAGATGTTGAAATTGTGATATTGAAAGGGGCCTGGGAGCGATTAGAGTACGATCAGATTGCAGCTCAAAACCAGTATGCCACCAGCTATATTAGCAATGACGTGGCTCCAAAACTGTGGCGGCTTCTCACCGATGCATTAGGACAGAAAGTTAGAAAAAGCAACTTTAGGGCCGCATTAAGGCAAGTTTGGGAAAACAAGGCCATAGAGGCAACCCCGTCGATTCAGGCAAACGTGAAGCAGGTGATGCCTTCTTTAATCTCCATCGAAAATCATCCAGGTCACGCGCAGCCTAGCAGCCAAGAAAAATTGTTTGAGAATTTCGCAGACTTTGTAGAAGATGGCAGCTACATTCCCCGGCCGCCAGTCGAGCAAATCTGCTATAAAACGGTGCTCAAATCCGGCTCTCTGCTGCGCATAAAAGCCCCAAAGCAAATGGGAAAAACATTGCTAGTGAATCATTTGCTCTGCCGAGTTGCTGGGCAAAACTATAGAAGAGTTTACCTAAGCCTAGAACTGACCGACAAGCGCAAACATTTAACAGATTTGAGTCAATTCCTCCGCTGGTCTTGCTTGAACGTCAGCCGAGAGTTAGGAATTGCCAAACAGCTGGACGAGTACTGGAGCGAAGATGGGTTAGGGGCTAAAGTCAGCTGCACAACCTACTTCGAACAATATATATTGCCTTATGCGGATAGTCCCTTAGTGTTATGTCTCGATGATGTGGATTTGCTCTTTCCCTATCCGGAAGTCTACGAAGATTTTTTCGGCTTACTGAGATCATGGTATGAAAAGGCTAGAAGCCGCGCGATTTGGAAAAACTTTCGGCTGGTGATCGTCCATGCTACAGATGTCTACATTCGGCTAAATATTCACCAGTCTCCCTTCAATGTTGGCGTGCCCGTTACGCTGCCAGATTTTACGCTAGAGCAGGCTCAAAGATTGGCCCAGACCTATCAGCTAAAAGGCAGCGCTGAACAGGTGGAGCCACTTTT
>JBARYO010000677.1:0-6927 GCA_049647905.1 Elainellaceae cyanobacterium
GTTAGGACCCATAATGGCGTGGACTTCTCCGGCGTTCACCGTTAGGTCCAGACCCTTCAAAATTTGGGTGCTGTCCACATTCGCCGTCAGACCACTTACCTGCAGAATCGGTTGTTTCACTCGTTTCGTTCTCCTAAATTCCGTTCGCCTACCCGACGCTGCCCTCAAGCTTCAGCGCCAGCAGCCGGTCCGCTTCCACGGCAAATTCCATCGGCAGCTGGCTAAACACATCTTTGCAAAAGCCGCTGATAATCATGGAAATGGCATCTTCCATGGCGATGCCGCGCTGCATGAAGTAGAACAGCTGGTCCTCTCCAATTTTGGAGGTAGAGGCTTCATGCTCAATATTGGCGCTGTTCTCCTGCACTTGGATGTAGGGGAACGTATTGGCCTCAGCGCGATCGCCAATCAGCATTGAGTCACATTGGGAGTAGTTCCGCGCCCCCTTTGCTTTGGGACCAACTTTCACTAAGCCGCGGTAGCTATTCTTAGACCGTCCTGCCGAAATTCCTTTGGAAATAATCGTACTGCGGGTATTCTTGCCCACATGCACCATCTTGGTGCCGGTGTCGGCCTGCTGCATGTTATTGGTCAGCGCAACAGAGTAGAACTCACCCACTGAATTGTCCCCCACTAGCACGCAGCTGGGATACTTCCAGGTGATGGCCGACCCGGTCTCGACCTGAGTCCAGGAAATCTTAGAGTTCACGCCCTGGCATAGGCCGCGCTTAGTGACGAAATTGTAGATGCCGCCCTTCCCCTCTTCGTTACCGGCGTACCAGTTTTGCACCGTAGAGTACTTGATCTCGGCGTTGTCTAAGGCCACCAGCTCCACCACGGCGGCGTGGAGCTGATTGGTGTCGAACATAGGGGCCGTGCAGCCTTCAAGGTAGGTTACCGAACTGCCCTCTTCCGCCACAATCAGCGTCCGCTCGAACTGCCCGGAGTCGCCGTTGTTGATGCGGAAGTAAGTCGAGAGATCCATCGGGCATTTGACGCCTTTGGGAATGTAGACGAACGAGCCGTCGCTAAACACCGCCGAGTTGAGGGCGGCAAAGTAGTTATCCCCTGCAGGGACAACGCTACCCAAGTACTTCTCAATTAGGTCTGGGCGCTCCTTCACGGCTTCAGCGATAGAGCAGAAAATAATTCCGTCTTCCGCTAGCTGAGCCTTAAATGTCGTCGCGACGGACACGCTGTCGAACACGGCGTCTACAGCCACGTTGCTCAAACGCTTTTGCTCCGAGATGGGGATGCCCAGCTTCTCAAAGGTTTCTAGCAGTGTCGGATCAACCTCATCTAAGCTGCCCAGCTTCTCGTTTCTCTTAGGGGCCGAGTAGTAAATGATGTCCTGATAGCTAATGGGTGGGTAAGACACATGGGGCCAGCTGGGCTCCGTCATGGTTTGCCACCGGCGAAAGGCTTTCAGCCGGAACTGAAGCAGAAAGTCTGGCTCGTTCTTCTTGGCCGAAATTAGCCGCACCACGTCCTCGCTGAGGCCAGGGGCAATGGTGTCGGACTCAATATCAGTGACAAAGCCGTACTTGTAGGGCTGATTAACTAAAGATTTAACCGTGGCAGTCATGGGTTGCTCAGGTGTAGGTTACTCAGGTATCGATAGAGTAGTTGGACATCAGTGCGAGAACCCTAATACTGGTTCGTCGCTTCTCGAACTTCGTCGAACGTGATTTCCTGTTTCTCGCCAGCGAAATCATTATCCGGCGTCAAAAACAGCATGCAGTGGCATTCCTTGCGCTCTCGCATGGGCACGCAGGGACAGTTCCAATAGGCTGCTGACGCTTCTGCCTGTTTGTCTTCGTAGTGGCGACATGGGCATAGCGGCGCACCCAAATCGTCCTTATGCTTCGCCAATCCCTCGATCACAACAGCCGTAACACCCGGATCGACGCAAAAATACGTACCTGTACGCTGAGCGTAGGTTTCAGAGAAGTGGCGCATGGCCTCTAGGCTTTTATCTGTAGCCTGCTGAGTCTGAGGTGATGAAGTCATAGGTGAAGCTGTAGGCGAACAACTGCGGCTATAATTAAAGCAACGACGAAGTTGCTTAACTATGTCGTACTTTCTGATTCTAAATCAATTTAGCAACATTTACGTTTCTAAACTACGGTTCCGGGCGACGAATTCTCAATCTATACCCTTATTCTCATCGGCTTAGCCCCATCGGCTCAACCGAGAAGAGCGCACCGGATACAGGTGCGTGTAGACCTAAGCAGACGTATTATTGCGGACGATGACGGCAAGCCACCCCCCCTCTAGTAAGGAAGACATTCTGCAGTACCTCGCGAAGCAAGGGCAAGCTACTGCCCAAAACTTGGCGGGCTACCTCAACATCAGTCCTCAGGCAACGCGTCGTCACCTCAAAGACCTAGAAATCGATGGGCTGATTGAGCATCAGACTGTCCAGCTTGGTATTGGGCGACCACAGCACCAGTACTGTCTTAGCCGCCAAGGACGCGATCGCCTCCCGGATCAATACGATGATTTTGCCCTGTCGCTGCTCAACACCCTTGCTGAAACCGTTAGCCCCGAAGAAATGGGCACCATATTGCACAAGCAGTGGATGCGTAAGGCCTTAGACTACCGCGATCGCATTGGTTTTGGGGGGCTAGAAGAGCGGGTCAAGCGTCTGGTGGCGCTGCGTCAGGAAGAGGGGTACATGGCAGAATGGCATATGGTCCCCGAGCCGGATGAGGAAAGCAGTACCCAGGGTTCGCAGTTCATCATCACCGAATACAACTGCGCTATTTCCCATGTGGCTCGCTCGTTTCCCAGCATTTGTGGCCACGAGCTAGAGATGTTCCAGGTTGCCCTAGATGGCGTCGCAGTAGAGCGGACCCATTGGCTCGCGGACGGGGAGCATCAGTGCGGTTACCTGGTATGTGATACATCGGCCAATCAAAAGACGTCAATACGATAACGATAACCGCGACGCTATGACCAACTCCTCTCCGAGTGACTTTCTGACCATAGAAGAATCAATGGCTGTGGACCAAGCGCTGATGACCGCCAGTGAGCGGTTCTCGACCCGCGCAGCCATTTATTCCCTCCGGGTGCTGAAGCAAATCGCTCGTCATGAAGGCATCCCTGTGGGCCAAGTGAGCGATCGCCAAGTGGCTGACTGGGTTACCCAAGAGCCAATATCGGCCCAGGCTCAGGCCCAGGGTCTAGACAGTGGTGACTCATTTACGTCGTTTTTTGTGCAGCTTGTGCTGTCGTCCCGTAAGCCGTTGAGCTATGTTGCTGAGGCAAACGGCGCTGCAATTGAAACGCTAACGCTAGATCAGGTGATTCACTGGTTTGAGGCGCAGGCCAAGCAGCGAATTCAAAATTAGGCGCTGCAACGACCGCTTTGGCATGCTACAATTGAAAGCCATTACGGGGCGTAGCGCAGCTTGGTAGCGCACCACTTTGGGGTAGTGGGGGTCGTGGGTTCAAATCCCGCCGCTCCGATTTAGGTAAAACCCAGCCAGCGGCTGGGTTCCCTCATGTTCAAGAGGAAATTTCCCAACTCTTACAATAATTAGTCCTGCGGTCAGTTCGAAGACGACCCGCCTTCAACCGCGTTTAGGCGGAGTCTATGCGTCGTGAACGCGTAACGTACCGAGGGCGATCGCCCAGTTCGCTTCGGCAATATAGCCAGTTATTGAAGCGTTACTCAGAACGGCTTAAGTGTTGCTAAGAAACACTTGAGCGTTGGCAAGAAACACTTAAGCATTTCTTATGAATCAATTAGCGGTAAGCCCTAACGCTTAAGCGTTTCCTCGATTGGCCTATTGGTTAAGCCGTTTTGCTTAAGTGGTTGTTAGATCACAACAAGCGGTAAGGGGTTTTGCTTAAGCGTTGGGGGTATTAAGGGCAATTGCGGTATCAATTCGGTTGCTGTGGCCGCACCCGCTTTTGAAGGACGCGCATGATATCGTTGGGGTGCTGGCTGCGCAAAACCTCGGTGGTGTTGAGCAGCCTTAGGGGAATGGACCAGTCGTTGGGTTCTGCATAGCCGCGCAAGTGCAGCTCATGGCGGCAGTTGTTGACGGCGTATAGGGGACCGATGAGGATATGCAGCAGGCTGTCGGTGTCTTCGGGACTGGGTGTGATAGTGGGGTCGGGGGCGTTGAGTTCGTTTAGCCGGTTGTCTGTCGGACGGGCGATATGATTGCTGGGGATGATAACGAGTTGGCTGCGTGAGCTGTGGCGAGGGTTGGCCTCGCCGGGACGGATGTTGGATTGCATTTTTGTGCTCCTTATGAAGGGTTCTGGCGGCGCTCAGCCACAAGCCACCCCGGATCTGTGCTCCGCTAGGAGCGATGCAAAGCACAGCGATGTCTGAAGAGTTGTCTGTGAAACAGTAAACTCAACGTAGCCGCTGAATTTGCCAAGGTCAAATTCGGGGGTTAGCCTCTCGATCGTGGAGCTAACACGGTCGGGGGGCGTACTTGCGCTTAAGCGCCATGGCTGAATGCACTATAGTTTGGCTGTGAGGGCAAGCATATCGATTCAATACGTTGAATATATTAAAAAGCCATATGAGAATAGAAACCTTAAGAATTAAGAATTTCAAGGTTCTTCGCGATATTGAAATAACAGATATTCCGCAGCTCTGTGTCATTATTGGTGCAAACGGGACTGGAAAGTCTACACTATTTGACGTGTTCGAGTTTTTGAAGGGCTGCTTGATGTTTAATGTTCGTCGAGCGCTGCAAGTACGAGGAGGATTTGAAGAAGTTCTCAGTCGGAATGCGGACGAAAATAAGATTGAGATAGAAATTCAGTTCAGATTAGAAATCGCTGGCGCAGAGCGACTAGTAACATACGTTCTATGTATTCAGAAAGATTCAGGAAAGGTTATTGTTGAGCGGGAAATTCTTCGCTACAAGCGCGGCGCTTTTGGTAGCCCCTATCATTTCTTAGACTTCTCTAAGGGGAAAGGTTTTGCCATTACAAATGAGGAAGACTTTTCAAAACCGGATGAAGAACTTAATCGCGAGAACCAAGAACTGGACTCACCTGATATCTTAGCGATCAAGGGTCTAGGTCAGTTTGAGAGATTTAAAGCCGCTAGCGCGTTTCGAAAACTGATTGAAAATTGGCATATCTCAGACTTTCATATTTCTTCAGCTCGCGGATCTAAAGATGCAGCTGGTTATGAAGAGCATTTGTCAAATAGCGGTGATAATCTTCAATTGGTAGCTCGGAATATATTCGAGAATCATGAAGAAGTCTTCCAAGATATTATAGAAGCCATGCGACAGCGCGTACCTGGAATCACTGGTATAAATACGGTGAGCACTGAAGATGGTCGGTTGTTGCTTCAGTTTCAGGACGGTTCATTTAAGGATCCATTTATCGATCGCTATGTTTCAGACGGTACGATTAAAATGTTTGCTTATCTAGTTTTACTATACGATCCCTCACCTCATCCAATCCTTTGTGTGGAAGAACCCGAAAATCAGCTGTATGTAGGTTTATTACCAGAGCTTGCCGAAGAATTTCGAAGCTATGCACTTCGAGGCGGGCAAGTTTTCGTCTCTACTCATTCGCCCGACTTTCTTAACGCCATTAGGATAGACGAGGTGTTTTGGCTCGCGAAGGAAAACGGTTATGGAAAGATTTATAGGGCTAACGAAGAAGACCAGCTAGTTGCGTTTATGGATGCAGGTGACAAGATGGGATATCTGTGGAAGCAAGGATTTCTTGGGGGAATAGATCCACAGTGAGGGAATTAGTACTCTTTTTAGAAGAGCCTAGCGCTAAAGCGATGCTACAGGGATTTCTGCCTCGAATCTTGCCAAATGACATCTATCCTACTTACATTGTTTTCGAAGGTAAAACTGATTTAGAGAAAAGTTTACCAATCAAACTTCGCGCCTGGCAAAAGCCGGACTCGATTTTTGTTGTTCTCCGCGATCAAGATAGTGGTGATTGCATTGAGATAAAGCGAAAATTACAAAGAATTTGCAGGCAGGCCGAAAAACCAAATGCATTGATCAGAATTGCCTGTAGGGAGCTGGAAAGCTGGTATATAGGCGATCTTGAGGCCGTTGAGCAAGGGCTTAGAATTTCCGGCTTGTCGAGGCGATATCAAGACAAAGGCAAGTTTCGCAATCCCGATCAACTTAATAATGCCGCAGAGGAGCTTCGCAAAATAACTCAGTTCAAATATCAGAAAATTTCAGGCTCCCGAAGAATCGGGGTTTTTTTAGATAGAGGTAGGAATCGGTCTCGTAGCTTTACAGAATTTGTAAGTGGTATAGACCATATTTTAGAAACATTAAAAACTTTATAGACGTCGCCTTACAAACGTTTGTGCGAAAAAACGAAGCAATCCCCAGTGCATGCCTCTGTCTAGATGCTGAAGACCTGAGAGAAGCACCGGCATACGCTTCCGCTGCGCAGCATCACGCTGCATGCCTCACTCGTATCATTAAAATATCTGAACTGTCGATAATTGCGGCGCTGCTGGATATACTCTACGTATAAAGCATATAGACCTCCTCTAGGCTAGGCTAGGCTAGGTTTGATTTGTCCAGCATCTCGATGCTTTTGCGTTAGCGCTATGGCCATCGCTGCACACATTTCTACAATAACTAAGTATGAACTCTCGAACCCAGAGTCTATTGACTATCTTAGTTTCAAGCATTCTCTTGGGTTCAGCCGGTCTTTGGTTGGCGTCCGGTAAAAGTAAAGGGGCGATTGTCGGCGCAGCAGCGGGTGCCGCGATCGCCACAGGCTATGTCTATCACGACATCTCTCTGAAGAAGCTAGCATCCAGACAGCAGCAACTGTCCACTTCTTACGACGCTCTTGCGAAAAGAAGTAAAGACTCAAGACGCGCGTTTAGGCAGTCGTTGAATGGTTATCAGGCAGCGTTGAACGACTTCGAAGGTAGACTGCAGTCCAGGTCAAGGC
>JBARYO010000678.1:0-2266 GCA_049647905.1 Elainellaceae cyanobacterium
GAGTTCTCCTCCTTAGCATTGGCGCAGCCTGCCCGAAGGGCGTAGGGAGAGTTAGAGGGGGTAATGCAGCGCTTTTGTGACTTTTCAAACGTCCTCTCAGGCTGAAAGCATCTCAAAACCCCACCCTGACATATAAGACAAAAGGGCAGGTCTGACAGCAATCTACTAGTAGGGATAAAGCAGTAGTAGTCTAACAACAATTGGTTACGATGCTGTTGTTTTTCCAAGTTGCTGCTCGATAATTTAGTACATAGATTCCAGCAGTGCGCCATGGACAAGCAGACAACACTCGCCCTAGATGGGGTGAGATCACCCAGGGCAGCTGTTTTTGCTCGTCACGAGACGTTTCATCCTCGGTTTGGCTGGCTAAAAAAAGGATTTGATCGGGCGTCCCATGACCCCAGCGTCTTTTTAGCCAAAGATGCCACCGTTCAGCTGGGGGTGGGCAAAAACATGGTGCGATCGCTCCGCTACTGGTGCGACGCCTTCAAGCTTTTAGAGGACGATCAGCCAACGGCATTTGGTAAAGACCTGCTGGGGCAAACAGGCTGGGATCCCTACCTAGAAGATCCGGCCTCCCTTTGGCTGCTGCATTGGCAACTGCTGCAGCCTCCCTGCTCCGCGACCGCTTGGGATTTTACGTTCAATTATTTCAACCGCGTAGACTTCACCTACGAGGATTTGCTCTACGCCCTGAGCGAATACCGCGATCGCCAGGCCACTCGTATCGCTGACTCGTCCATTAAAAAAGACGCCAGCTGCATTCTGCGCATGTACGCGGGGCAAAATGCGAAATCTTCTGTTGGCGAAGATTCTCTAGACTGTCCGTTTACAGAGTTGCGCCTGATCCAAACCGCTGGCGACTCTCGGCACTACAGCTTTCGCATCGGGCCAAAGCAGAACCTACCGGCAGAAATCATCGCCTACACCGCCCTAATTTTTGCCCACCGAACCTATCCAACGGCCCGGACAATTCCCATCGCTAATCTGCTCTACGATGTGGGCAGCCCAGGGTTCATCTTTCGGCTCAATGAGTCCACCATTTGTGATGCCATTGAGGCTATGAGGGACCCCTTTCAAGAGCTGAGCCTTACGGATGCTGCAGGAAAGATGCAGCTTAGCTTTTTCACCCACGATGCTGAAGATCTAGCGCTAGACATTCTTAAAAACTACTACGATGAGCGGAGTCTGGCGGCATGACGGAAACCACGCTCTCAAGCTACTTCAGCATCAATCGCCGCTATTACCGCTCCGTCAACCTGGTCCGAGATTTAGACAAGCTGAATTCGGTGCAGGGATACATTCCGACCGAGCGCTCTGCCGATGCCCTGCGGCGTATCCTGACCGCTTTGTCACAGCAGCAAGCTCACCGGGCTTGGACCATTACTGGAGTCTATGGAACCGGTAAGTCGGCGTTTGCCCACTATCTGCTGGCCCTCTGTGCTGATCAGGACAACCTTGTGAAGCAAGAGGCCTTGGCCGTTGCGCACCAGGCGTTCTCTAAAGATAGCCCCGTACTGCAGGCCATCGAAACGATTCCGGAGCGCGGGCTGATGCGAGCGGCGGCGACTGGGCAGCGCGAGCCCCTAAGCTGGACCGTCGCACGCGCTTTGGTCGCCTGTGGGGAACGGTTCTGGAAGGGCCGCGACAAGCCCGATTTCTGGTTAGACCTTGCCGATTATCGAGTTGAGCTCAACTCTCGGGGCAACCCCACTATCAGCAACCAGCAGGTGCTTGATCTGCTCGAAGCAATGGTGCGAGCGGCTGAAACGCCCTTGCTGTTGGTTGTTGATGAACTGGGTAAATCTCTGGAGTACGCGGCCCACAACCAAGGGGTTGACGACCTGTACTTGCTGCAGCAAATTGCAGAGCTAGAGATTGAGGGAGCGCATCAGGTCTATTTCTTGAGCTTGCTGCACCAGTCGTTTGCGGGGTACAGCAAGCGGTTAGCCGCCGTTGAGCAGAGCGAATGGAGCAAGATCCAGGGGCGGTTTGAAGACATTCCCTTTGCCGAATCCCCTGGCCAGATGACGCGCTTGATTGGACAGGCCATTAGTCAAGCCCAGGCCGAGCCAGTTCTTGACGCTGTCCATCATCGCGCCGATGACTGGTCCAAGGCACTGGCCCCAATGCTTGCTGAGGGCGATATTTCCACCGAGGTTTTGGCAGCAGCTTATCCCCTACACCCCGTTACCGCGCTGGTGCTGCCGCTGCTTTGCACCCGCTATGCCCAAAACGATCGCTCTCTATTCACGTTCCTCACGAG
>JBARYO010000679.1:0-1577 GCA_049647905.1 Elainellaceae cyanobacterium
GAGCAATGTTCAGCTGGTTGAAGAAGGTTTAGGATTCATCCGGTAGGGGCATGGCACCGCTACGCCCCTACAAAACCTGCACCCAAAATCAGCACTGTCTTCGGTCTAGCGATCGCGAATATCATAAACGCCCCAGTCCCGCATCCCATGGTGTCCCAGCATCGCCGCCGCCTCTTGGGCCGTGTTGTCATCCCCTCGCAGGGTTACCAAAACGTCGCCGTCGGCAATGCGCCGTCCATAGAGACCGGCCTGCTCTTCAGCAATACCCAAATGGGTAAGCGCGCTCGATAGGCTATTGATATGCCCATCACGGGATGCCTTGGTCAAGGTCGCCGTCTCCGGACCCACAACCAAAATAGATCCCACATCTGGCACCTCGATCCGGTTCAGGCCCGACAGCATCCCGGTCACCCCACCCAAAGGGCGGGCGAGCCCGCCCGTGAGATAGTCGGTGTTGCGTTTGTCATCTCGTACGGCGATCGCCACTTGTCCCAAGGGTAGTCCCATCTCCCGTACCTTAGCCAAAGCTGTTTCTAGGGTTTGCCAATCAGAAAATAGGCCAATTACCCGGCGCTGGTCTGTCGAGGCGTCAGCGTTAGAGGTGCTGGCGAAAGCACGAATCGCGCCATGTCCCGTCTCAACAGACTCGTGCTGGCTGTTGTGGGTGTCTACTCGGCCAGCGGCATCGAAAACGCCCCAGTCTTGAATGTTGTGCTGGTTCAAAACCTGCTCGGCCCGGTGCAGGTCGATCTCGTTGCCCTTGAGCATCAGCAGATAATCCCCTGCAAAGACGCGATCGCTGTACTCCTTGGCTCGATGCTCCGGCACCCCTAGCCCAATCAGCGCCCCCACAAGGCTACCCGCCACGGCTCCGCCAGCGGCACCAATGACGGTCGTTAGCACCGTTGCCGCCTCACCGGCCAACACCAATGGCCCTACCCCTGGAATGGCCAGGGTACCCAGACCGACCAGCAGTCCAGCAATTCCGCCCAGAACCCCTCCGGTTGCCGCGCCAATACCGCCGCCGGTTTCGGCCCGGTTCCCCACACTGTCCTTGACCTTAACTCCCGCAATATCTGCCTCGCGGCCCGCTTCACGGGTGATCACGGACGTATCGCCCATGGAAAACCCCGAATCTCGCAGGGCCTGCAGAGCCGAGGCCGTTACGGTGCGGTCGGCAAAGACGCCTAGGGCGCGCTGGTGAGTGGAAGCCATGGCGGTGCTTACCTCTGAAATATCCGTTTAAGCTGTTGGGCTGGAGAGCGCTTTGGTGGTGGTCAGCAGCGCTCTTCTATAATTCCTTATACCGAAGAATTGTTTAATTCTTCATCAATCTATAGGGGTAGGCTCTGATTAAGAATTAAAACCTTACCCCCCGCATTGCTCAAACGGCACCCGAACCAGATAGAGCGCGTCGCGCCCCTGAACCTCAATGCCGCCTCGGTCCCAAGTTCCCCAGCGGGTCACAAATTTTTTATCGCCGCGCTGCTCAATGGCAACGGTAAAGTCATTGCGCAGCTCCTGGTAGCACCCCTCTAGGTTGCTCAGCGTTAGATCCAGCGTCGATAGGTCTAGCT
>JBARYO010000680.1:0-10198 GCA_049647905.1 Elainellaceae cyanobacterium
ACCGTTGAGTGATGGTTACCGATGGAGAGATCCCGTCATCACTCCGATTCTTGTAAACATATATGACAAAAATGACGTCAAGACAGCTTGCCGTCTTGACAGCACCTAATTTGCTCCCTATTCTGTCAAACATACCCGGGTATTTGAATATGTCTAATCGCTATATGAAGGATAAGCAAAAGGTCACGCTGTACGTTCCTCCAGAGCTGCATCGCCAGCTGAAAATCCAGTCCGCTGTTGATTCAGAGCCCATGTCCGCCATTGCCGAACGCGCCCTGATGCTGTACTTAGAGCATCCTGAAGCGCTTCAAAATCTAGAGCATGGTCACACCCACCAAATTCATAGCTGCCCCAAATGCCGCGCTGATTTTATTCTCCGAGATGGAGAGGCGATCGCCGTTTCCTCCCACCCTGCCTCTGCCGCGATCGCCGACAGTGTTCACATCATTGATGATGTTGCTGAAGAGCCATATCCTACTCAGCAAGAGCGCGATCCCGAGCAGCTTGTACCCTGTTAGCCGGTTTCGGCATACTCCTGCTCCTGCATCGCTAGTTTTCCCTGTTCCAAGTTAGGTCTGGTCATGAAAGAAGAGCTCAATATTCTGATTCAAGCTCAATATCCTTTGATCTACCTTGTGACGTCGGAGGAGGAGCGGGCTGTTAACGCCATCTCTCAGCTCAAGCCTGGTCGTAAAGTTTTTGTTTGGACTGTAACGCGCGGAATTATTGAGTACGACATGGCCCGAGGTACAGCCCAGCCTAGCCACAATACGGTCTCGCCAGAAGCTGCGATTGAGTGGACGCTGCGGCAGAAAGACCCTGGGATTTATGTCTTCAAGGATCTTCACCCTTTTCTAGATTCCCCCGCCGTGACGCGCTGGCTAAGGGATGCCATCAGCAGCTTCAAAGGCACGCAGAAGACCATTATTCTGATGTCTCCTGTGCAGCAAATTCCCATCGAGCTTGAAAAAGAAGTTGTCGTCCTTGATTTTCCGCTGCCGACCTTGTCAGAGCTGAATCAGGTGTTGTCCAAGCAGCTTGACCAGAATAAAACTCGTCGTATTTCAACTGAGGCTCGAGAAAAGCTGCTGAAGGCCGCTTTGGGGTTGACCCGCGACGAGGCAGAGAAAGTCTATCGCAAGGCGCAAGTCACTGCCGGTCAGCTCACAGATAGCGAAGTTGACGTTGTTCTCTCTGAGAAAAAGCAGCTTATCCGGCGCAATGGCATCCTGGACTATATTGAAGAAGATGCGACCATAAACTCCGTTGGTGGTTTGGCGGAGCTAAAGCGCTGGTTTCAGCAGCGCTCTGATGCCTTTACGGAACGAGCGCGGGAGTATGGTCTCCCTCAGCCCAAAGGCATGCTTATTCTAGGCGTGCCTGGATGTGGTAAATCTTTGATCGCCAAGACAACGTCTCGGCTTTGGGGATTGCCCCTGCTCCGGCTCGACATGGGGCGGGTGTATGATGGTTCGACGGTTGGTCGTTCTGAGGCCAATCTTCGCAACGCGCTCAAAACGGCTGAATCCATCTCTCCTGTTATTTTGTTCATCGACGAAATCGA
Organism: Elainellaceae cyanobacterium; assembly: GCA_049647905.1. Lineage (GTDB taxonomy): Bacteria > Cyanobacteriota > Cyanobacteriia > CAKZMO01 > CAKZMO01 > JBCCAG01. The sequence continues at coordinate 1,565 of JBARYO010000680.1, forward strand.
CAAGGCTTTTGGTGGTTCTGGAGGATCTGCTGATTCAGATGGTGGCACGTCTAGCCGGATTTTCGGCTCATTTCTCACCTGGATGCAGGAAAAAACCTCCCCCGTGTTTGTGATGGCAACCGCCAATCGCGTTGAGCGATTGCCCAGCGAGTTTCTCCGCAAGGGGCGCTTCGATGAAATTTTCTTCGTCGATCTGCCTACCGCCGAAGAGCGTAAAGAAATATTCACGATCCACCTTTCCAAGCGGCGTCGGGAGATTGACCGCTTCGACTTGGATCAGTTGGCTAATGTCTGTGATGGATTTTCGGGAGCGGAAATCGAGCAGGCGTTGATTGCTGCGATGTACGATGCTTTCGCCCAAGACCGAGAGTTCACCCAGCTCGACATCATCGCCGCCATCAAGTCAACCTTACCCCTTTCTAGAACCATGAGCGAGCAGGTAACGGCCCTAAGAGAATGGGCTCGGCAGCGAGCGCGGCCTGCGGCATCATCAGTGGCTGAGTATCAGCGACTGGAGTTCTAACAAGCTTTCCCTTAGTCTCTTGTGGGATTAGGGGATTGGCTAGCACTACTGCTAGCAGCCATAACAACCGTCACCCGCCCCTAGGGCGCACATACGGTTACCTCTGTCAAAACGTTGTTTCTCTCTTTATTTCCGCAGGAGGAAATACTAATGTCTCACTTTAGCACATTGCGAACTAAGATCACGGATGCCGCTATTCTGAAGTCCTCTTTGGCTGACCTAGGCATCACGGTCACCTCCAGCGCTGACGTTCGCGGCTACAACGGCCAGCGTGTTCGTGCTGACATCGTTGCTGTTCTCGACGGTGAATATGATCTAGGCTGGTCCCTCAACGGCGATGGCTCTTATGACCTGATTGCCGATCTCTGGGGCGTTGCCAAAAAGCACAATCAGACTGAGTTAATTAACTCCATCAACCAGAAGTATGCCGTCAATAAGACCTTGGCTGAGGTCAAGCGTCCTGGACTTCAAGGCGCAAACGTTAAGTTGGTTCTGCAAAAGTAAGAATCTCTTAAGCGTTCCCAAATTTCGGGTTGGCCCATGGGTCGACCCGTTTTTTATGTCCTTTGTCCGTTACTTTGCAAAAAGGCTCAGTTCCTTTACTCTAGAGCGTAGGACCGTTTACTACGGGTCTAACCATTTGAATTTGGTGTTGATTGCCCCACATGCATTAGGGCATTAATCGTCAACCTACACGTCGTGTATATTTCATGCAGACTGAAGCATTCAGCGAACTTTTTCCACTATTTGGCTCTGCTAGTACAGAAACCCTAGAGTGGCTACTTTCTATTGCTGTTGAGCACGACTACCCAGCTGACCGTGCTGTGTTAATGGAAGATGCCTGGGGCAACGCCGTATATTTCATCGAATCTGGCTGGCTTAAAGTCCGTCGCCACTCGGGCGATGATGTAGCAACCTTGGCAATTTTGGGAACAGGCGACTTTTTTGGCGAGATGGCTATTTTGGATGAGTCGCCGCGCTCAACCGATGTGATTGCGCTATCTTCGGTAAAGCTACTTAGCGTTTCCGCGCAGCGATTTATTCAGACGCTGTTCAAGGATTCTCAGCTTCACCATCGCCTCTTGCAGCTCATGGTGAGGCGGCTGCGGCAAACCAACGCGCGCTTCCAGCTCCGTCACCAGCCTCCTGCGATCAAACTGGCCAATACCCTAATTCACCTCTCGGAGCAGTACGGTCAGCCGATTGAAGCCGGGACAAAAATGTTTAACGTACCACCTAAGGACTTGGCCGATGTCACCGACATCAGTGTGGATGATACCCTCAAGATTTTGGACAAGCTGAGCAGCAAAGGCTGGATTAAAATTGCTCCCAATGAGCAGACGCTCTATCTAACCAACAGCAAGCAGCTTGCGCACCTTGCCGGTCAGATCTAAATTAGCCTAGATACCATAGCCGTAAAGAAGTGTTGCTGGTTTTGGATCACATGCTTAAGGGACGCGGATAGCTCGAATGCGGTGTGGTACCCTGCAGGCAAGTCAAAACAACCTTGGCTAAAATTGCTTTATTCATTGGAAGAATGGCATGACTCAGCGCCCTCCAACTCCACCCTCCATTTCCCCCCGTCAAATGACCTTGCTGCGCGTCGTTGCGTATATGGCTTGGTCGGACGGCGGGCTTGCTGACGAAGAGGCGGATGTGATGCTCAACCGGCTCAGCAGCATTTTTGCCCATAGCGATTCCCAGACCAAGAGCTTGCAGCAAGAGCTGCAGGCTTATCTGATGCAAAATATTCCGCTAGAAGAACTCATACCTAAAATTCAGTCTTATGAAGAGCGAAAGCTGGTTCTGAGGTTGGGATATGAGGTGATCCGAGCAAATACGCGATCGCCCGGCGAAGAAGCCATCAATGCTGATGAGGCAGATGCTTACGACAAGCTCAAGCGGCTGCTGAGCTTATCAGGCGCTGATGTTCAACAGATTCAGGCCGAGGTAGAGGCTGAAGACCACCAACCTAGCGATATGGTAAACACGCTAGCCCACGAGCTGCAGAGCTTCGTTGAACATCAAGACTAAATCTAGATATGAGGTGCGGGGAGAACTTCAGCTCATGTCTAACATGCGCTGAATTGGCCGATATGCCAGCCGTCGCGTCTCCTCCTCCAGGGTGATTTCGGGTGAGCGGTCTTTCATACAGTAGTACAGCTTCTCTAGCGTATTGAGCCGCATGTGGGGGCATTCATTGCAGGCACAGTTATTCATTGCTGGAGCTGGGATGAACTGTTTGTGGGGGGATTGCTTTTGCATTTGGTGAATAATGCCGGGCTCTGTTGCAACAATGAACGTTTTAGCATTGCTGTGCTGCACATGGCTGAGTAGTGCAGTTGTTGAACCGATGTAAGCAGCGTGGCGAAGAACAGAGGATTCGCACTCTGGATGCGCAATAACAGCTGCGCTGGGGTGCTCGACCTGAAGCTGCACAATACGTTTTTCCGAAAATGTCTCATGAACGATGCAGCTTCCGTCCCACAACAGTAGATCGCGCCCGGTTTGAGCCGCCACATATCGCCCCAAGTTGCGATCGGGGGCAAAGATAATAGGCTGCTTCTCAGGGATTTGCTGAATAAGGTTGACTGCGTTCGAGCTCGTGCAGATGATGTCGCTCATAGCCTTGATTTCTGCGGTGCAGTTGATATAGGACACCACAATATGATCAGGATGCGCCGCCTTGAACTGAGCGAATTGCTCAGGGGGGCAGCTATCTGCTAAAGAACAGCCTGCTGCTAGATCGGGCAACAACACAAGCTTGTCGGGGTTGAGGATTTTGGCTGTTTCAGCCATAAAGTGGACCCCCGCAAAGACAATGACATCGGCATCTGTAGCTGCAGCCTGGCGAGAGAGACCAAGGGAGTCACCGATATAGTCTGCAATATCTTGAATATCCCCCTCTTGATAATAGTGAGCTAGAACTACAGCATTAAGCTCGCGCTTGAGGTCGCTAATTGCATCAAACAAGTTGAGGGGAAGCGTGGTAGATGGACGAGGGTGAGCAGTGGTAAACACAGTATTGTCCTGCTGTAACTGAATAGAGCTTATGATAAAATGCGCTGTGGTCAGCTGTGACCGCAACGTGATCGAATTATAGTATTTCTTACTAAAACTAGCAGCCGTGACGCTCTGATAGCACAGCACGTTTTGGCAGCAGGTGAACTGGTCGGATGTTATGGACAAGCTAAAGATAAATACTGAAGCTCTTTAACTTGGATGAGGCCTGTCCCATCCCATACTACTGGGGGATGAAGCGGCGTAGTATAATTGTTGTCAAAGCCTATAGTCAGTCAAGCTATTGGGAGTGTTGCACTTACAAGCGTCTACTACCCTGGCTTCGACCCAATGCTCTGTTACTAGCCGATGCCAGCAAGGTTAAAAATAAAGGCTGAAGATTGTTCGCCTTTGGGCCAATTCATCTTGAAGTATTTGAAAGATCAAGACTTCAGCATGAACCATTTGGCTGAATTGTCTAGTATCCCTCAACCCCGACTTCGAGGCGCATGCTTTAAGGGAACCTGCCCTACGCCCGAAACGTTACGAAAGCTGGCCAAGGTGATTGGAAGGCACCACCTAGAGCTGTATACGCTGGCCTATGAAGGAAGGATTGAGGATTGCCCGGAAGACGCTGAAGAAAATTCTTTAAACTGGCTCGTGCGGGAGCTACTTGAGACATCTAGGGAAATGAATCTTACATTGCCCGAAGAGATGCCCTCGAAGCGGAAAATCCGAAAAGCTCTTCTGGAATTGGGCTTTAGCGAAAAAAATAGCATAAAATCCGCTTAAAAAACCTGCCACACTTCAAATCGGTGTGGCAGGTTTTTGGCTTAGCTAGCCTAAGCGTTTATCTTGCGATAGGGAACAGCTTTCTCATAATCGATGTTCGTCGCTGAGAATTTTGGCGGCTGGTTACCTTTCGCATTTATGCTGCGTGCCATATCGAGATAGCGAGCTGGGCTACCGTTCTGAGGCTCTTTATCCTGCGGCGTGTAGCGGCGGACAACGTTTTGCCAAATTACCTGCGGGAAGCCTAGCTTTCCACGATAGTACTCGTTGTACCGAGGAGACTGAATGTTGAACGGCCGCTCGCCCTCCGGGCGACCCGGAAGCACGCGACGACGCTGATAGGGAACTGTGTCGTCTCCAAAGACCTCTAGATATTCATCAGAGTTCAAAAGGGCATCAATGAAGCCAACAATGCCTTTTGTGGCCACAACGATTGACCAAGCTATCTTTTCACGCTCACTGTAAACATCACGCCCCAGGACACGCTGCACGGTTTGCTCAACGAACCGATAGTTGCTGTTGAGGTCGTAAAAGCTACGCTTGTAAGTGTCTGACAGAACGAGACCTCGAATAAAGTCACGCACAGTAATCTGACCGCTGCGCAATTGAGACTCTAGGAAGCGCTCTCGGTCAGCGGTAAATGCATAGAAGAAGAGTTGACGATAGGCAGCTTCGATCAAATCATCTAATGCTGAAGCGCTAAGCAGGTTCTCCGTGGAAAAAATCCTGGGCTGCTCATCTCCAGGAACCTCGTAACCAGCTACTCGCTGGTTTTGAGATACAGGGGAATAGTCTAAAAGAGGGATTGCCACGCCTGAAAATCTCCGTTTCTTTTGCGAAATCTTACAATTGTATTAGCGATCATATAGGGGCAGGGCCAGCATTATTCGATTTAGTCTGATAAACATCACATAACTTAATGCCGTCGCGCGGCGTATACCGCCGGATTATTCGGATCTGTCTAAAGTGCCTCGCTTGTCAAGGTGATGTTATTTTTGTTAATATAGGGCTAGGCAAGACTTTATTGCTTACAGACCATTGCAAGCGCTGGAGATCGAACGCTATGAACATTCCAATGGAACTTAGCCTAGAGCAAAGATTCAACCTCAAGGTCTATGAGGAGCAGGTTAAAGGACTGAGTCCGGAGGAGTCCCGGCAATTCCTTTTGGAAGTTCTGCGCCAGCTAATGGTGAAAGACAATATGCTCAAGCATTTGATGAAGCATCAAGCAGTAGGCTAAGCCAGCATTACAGCTGAGCCGCCGCGTGGCTTGGCTCTAATCGCCAGTCAGTAGTCACGGACTAAACGCTATCAGCAGTGCCTCAAAGCATCCCCATCCAGTACTCAGTCTGGGTGGGGATGCTTTTTGCTGTGTTAAGGATTGTTGCTTTGTTCCTCATAACTGAGACAAAGGCTTCCGTCGTCTTTTATGGTCCTTATTGTCTTGTTTAATTAACAGGCAATACGTTTTTAGAGATTAACTTTTTAAGGAGAGCGAAATGCTTGACGCTTTTTCTAGAGCTGTCGTTTCAGCTGATACCAGCACTGCCACCGTTGGCGATATTGATGCCCTAAAGGCCTTTGTCGGTAACGGCAACCGCCGCTTGGACGCTGTAAACGCGATCGCCAGCAACGCAAGCTGCATGGTTTCCGACGCTGTTGCAGGCATGATTTGCGAAAACCAAGGTCTGATCCAAGCGGGTGGTAACTGCTATCCTAACCGTCGCATGGCAGCTTGCCTACGTGACGCTGAAATCATTCTGCGCTATGTCACCTACGCGCTGCTAGCGGGTGATGCTTCCGTGCTGGATGACCGCTGTCTAAATGGCCTCAAGGAAACTTACTCTGCGCTAGGCGTCCCAGCCAGCTCTACAATCCGTGCCGTTCAAATCATGAAGGCTCAGGCGGCTGCTCACATCAAGGACACCCCCAGCGAAGAGTTTGCCGGCAAGCGCCTACGCAAGATGAATCCTCCTATTGTTGAGGACCGTTGCGCCAGCCTAGTTTCCGAGGTATCTGGCTACTTCGATCGCGTCATCGAAGCTCTAAGCTAGTTCGGTCTGACCATGGGTCAACAACTCGCTAATATTCATCGATTCAAAATTATTTTGGAGATCAAAGATCAATGAAATCCGTTGTCACCACTGTTATTTCTGCTGCTGACGCGGCGGGACGTTTCCCAAGCACCTCGGATCTTGAGTCCGTACAGGGTTCTATCCAGCGCTCCGCCGCTCGCCTAGAAGCTGCCGAGAAGCTAGACGCCAACCTAGACCAGGTTGCTAGCGAAGCTTATGACGCTGCCATCAAGAAGTACCCCTACTTGAACAACGAAGGCGAAGCTAACTCCACTGACACTTATAAGTCAAAGTGCCAGCGCGACATCAAGCACTACATGCGCCTGATCCAATACTGCTTAGTTGTGGGCGGTACTGGTCCTCTGGACGAGTGGGGTATTGCTGGTCAGCGTGAAGTTTATCGTGCGCTCAACCTGCCCACAGCGCCTTATGTTGAGGCTCTACGCTTCGCTCGTAACCGCGGCTGCGCGCCTCGTGATATGTCCGCTCAAGCGCTGACTGAGTACAATGCGCTGCTCGACTACACGATCAACTCCCTGTCCTAATTGGCCTCAATCTGACGCTGACTTGAGCGGTTAGATTCCATATGTTAGGTCAATAGTTTGAAGCCTGGAGATGTTTGACATCCTGTTTGACCTTTGATGGTCAAGTAAGGGAGTAAGTATCTCCAGGTTTGCTTTTTGGGACTCGTTGCGTGCAAGCTGAATTTTCGTTATGGATAAACGCTTTCTAAAGCTCTTCAACTTGACGGAAGAGCAGGCGATCGCCCTTCTGGATATGCCCCAGGATCAGACATCGGAGGAGGACTCCCGCTATATCGCCGCGTCCCACTTGGTGAATTTTTCAACCGAGCGATCCATCAATGCCTTGATGCGTGCCGTACAGCAGGACGATGACGATCTGGAAAATCGCATCGTACGGCGTAAGTCGGTAGAAACCCTGGGTCGCCTGCAGGCCACTCAGGCGCTTCCCGTAATTCGGACTTGTTTAGGCGATGGCGATCGCTATACCGTGGAAAACGCGGTCTGGGCCATTGGGGAGATTGGCACCCAGGATAGCGCTATTCTTGACGACGTGGCCCAGCTGCTGGATAAGCCAGGGCAGACCTATCGCGTTATTATCCACACGCTGGCAAAGCTAGGCTATACAGAAGCCGTGGAGCGCATTCGCCCCTTTGTCGATGACGCCGACAAGCCAACAGCAAGCGCTGCTGTTACTGCCATTTGCCGCTTGACTCAAGATTACAGTCAGATGGACAAGGTGGTAGCGATGCTGCAGCATCCCAAGGTGCTGGCGCGGCGGCTCTCCATTCAAGATTTGATGGATGCCCACTACTGCAATGCTATTCCTGCCATTGCTCGCTGCCCAGTCTCCATCGTGTTCCGCCTGCGGGGTATTCGGGCGCTAGCCGAGGCGGGTATAGCCGCTGGAACCCTAACCTTTGCCGATGTACAGCCCCATCTAGAGCAGGCTCTAAGAGATCATCCCAAAGACCTAGACTTGGTTCATGCCTACCCACAGTTGCCTGAGCTATCTAGGCTCATTCGAGACCTGTACGAAACGGATTTTGGCCGCTGCTACTTAGCCGTCAAGACTATTCTGACGGACTATGCTGATGCTGCGCCTGAGGCCTTATTTGCGACCTATGCCGAGGAGGCCCGCGCCGATTATGGCGCGAATTTTCACGTGGTGAAGCTGTTTGGTTGGCTGAAGCACCGCCCCGCCTACGACCTTTTGGTGGAGGTCCTACACAACACCCAGCCCCAGTTTCAAAAATCACGTGCGGCAGCGGCGATCGCACTGGGTGAGTTGGATGATTCACGGGCAATTCCACTGCTAAAGAATTGCCTAAAGAGCAAAATTTGGGATCTAAAGTATGCTGCATTGCTGGCGCTAGAACAGCTTGGAGATCGAGGCGGCTATGCCAGCGTTTCGGACGCTGAGGATTGGGCTGTGCAGGCAAAAGCCGACGCGGTACAACGCAAAATGAGCTAGGACGTCATCTCAGCTATGGGTACAGGCCGGGCAGAAAATAGGCAGTAAGTTGATTTCCCTTATCTCTGACTTGTGACTAATCACAACATACTGGAGCAATGTGGCTGATAAACTTGATGTTGAGGTTATCGAAAAGCGACAGCGTCCGGCATTTGCAACCGCCGCAACTATCGTTTCTCGACGTTCTACAGCCGGTAATGCGCTTTCCCTATGGCCACAGAAGATATGTTCAAGCAGCTCAAACACCCC
>JBARYO010000681.1:0-6128 GCA_049647905.1 Elainellaceae cyanobacterium
GAAACAAGCGAAAGAGTCAATTGTATCTGTGGTAAGTAAGGGGCCATAAATAAACGACGCTACTTGGGGGTTTGCCCCCGCCGGGGGGCAAACCCCAACACCATTTACTTATGGCCAGCCGCTTATCACGGATCTGTGCTGTCACAGAGACGATGAAACGCGCTCTTCTATCTCCTCGATAGTATCGGCAACGTATTCCCCAACGCGCTTAGACCCCACTGCCGAGGGATGAACCCGGTCCTCGTCATATGCCTCTACATCGCTTGCTGACACCACGTCACCGGCAGAGACAAACCACACCCCTTCCAATGCCTCAGCCATCCGGGCCAGCCGATCGTTATGGATTTCAAGCTCGTCGCTACATTGGGCAAAGCCAAAGAGCGCGTCCTCCGGGATGGTGTAGTACCCCACATACATGACGCTGCTTCCGGTCTCAGCCACCCGACGCACAAAGTCTGGAATTTCTCCTGAGAGGCCATCCTCGCTGATCATGGCATCCACGAAGGTGCTGTAGTCGTTGCGATCGCAAATGCCGTTGATGTCGTTGGCCCCGCCGTTCATCACAACCCAGTCCCACTGCTGGTTGTTGTACTGCTGACGAATGTCGTATCCCGCTGCGGCGGCGTCCTCGTCTGGATGGGAGAAATGCGCCCCTGAAACGGCATTGTTGATGACGGGTCGGCCTAAGGTTTGACCCACAACTTCTGGAATAGAGGCTTTTTCCTCAGCATTCCATTTCAAGATGGAATCCCCGATGACCAGGATTGGCCCTGGGGCGTCTTGCTGCTTCTCTGCCTGGCCGCCGGAGCCAGCAGGCTGGGGCGGTGGGCTGACAGCAATAGAGGCCGCGTTTGCCTGTTGATTTGGGCTGACCTGACACCCTGAAAGCCCTGTGAGAGAGACAATGCCGACTATCGATAGACCAGCTAGAAAAAGTCGCGTCATTAGGTGGATTCTGTAAACAATCGTCTGAAACAGATATCCATGGTAGCTCACCTGTTTCCAGCGCTGATTGCCCTATAGATCTGCGATCGCTGAATCAGCAGCGTCACCTGCGGCTCCTGCGCCAGGCGCGAGGCCCTTGATTATTCAGAGCAAGCTTTCCAGCACAGAAAAAATCTCACCATCCACCGAAGACTCCAGACTAGGCGCTGAACTCAGCTGAATCTCAATCTTGCCATCCCCATAGATTTTGATGTTGATCAGATCATCCGCAGCCGATAGCGCCTCAGTGACGCTGTGCAAGGGGCGATCGCCCGAAAGCGATGTCGTCGTCACCGCCAAGCCAATCTCCCCGCTGGCGGCATCTGCCAGCACCGGAAAAGGAATTTGCGTCATTTCCGTGTTGCCCAACGTGACGGTAGTCACCAAGGGAGCCTTCAGCGATGCCGTTTTGAGGGTCAACGTCGCTTCCACCTCGATATCCTCAAAGGGCTCCAAATCCCCTGGCTCGATGGCTAGCTCGTTCCGGTTTTTCATATAGGCCGGGAAGAGCACATATTGCTGAACCCAGTCCGCAGAGGTCGGCTTGACAATGTCCCGCAGCAGTGACGACGAGAGGGTTCCGCTGCGCGCCATCGCTGACCAGCCCATGACCCCATAGGTCACCAAAGCCTGCCAGGCAATGGACAGACTCGGGAGATCCGCTGTCGTCACCGTTCCGGTCAGGGTGCCGCCGTCTGGCCCAAACCGGTTGTGGATGGGTGCCGCGCCTGTGTTAGGCCTCCAGTCTAAGGCCACTGAGTCCACCAGCGAGCTGCCCCGCACTTCGATGGCGGTGTGAATCGCGATATCGGGATCGAGGAGCTGTACCATGTCCGGGGTTGCATTTCGGAGTAAGGCCGGCAGTGAGGCGGAAAGCTGCTGTTGATTCCGTCGGAGATGGAAGTTGTCGCGGGCGAAATAGTCCACCTGAAAGCGGCAGACTCCCGCAATCTTATAGGGCTGTCTCGACTCCAACGCCTGCCGCCAGGCTTGAGTTACGGCAGCGGAAAGCTGTATTACGAAGGTCACCGTGCCGTCTTCCAAATCGGCGGATGTCTCCGCTGAGCAGTTGGGAGGCAAGTCGAGGGACGCCTGTAGCTTGCGGATATTGACCGGAATAAACTTCCACAGGTGAGTCCCATATCCGGCATTTTCCAGCGCATCAGTCCAGGTGGCTCGGTGCTGGGTCAATTGACTGTCGTCAGACTGACTGTAGAGACTGACGGTCAAGTAAGCGGTTCCCCCCACCGTTTGCAATCTGCCCTCTTGATGCTGATGTCGCACCACTAGCTTGAAGTCCGTCATCCAGGGTTGGGTCGGGGCAAAGAAAGCCCGTCTCACTCGCAACCGCCCCTTGGGTGCGCTCAATGTAGACAGCAAATTAGCCTGGTGAATGACTCTGCTGTCGATGGGAACCGCCGCCGTTGCAATGGCATCGCTCACGGGCAGCGATGTCCTGCGCAACTGATTACGGTGGACCGCGATCGCTTCGAGCCTAATTTGCGGGTTGTGGATTTGATTGATTGGCCGCAGTTGAACATTGTGCCGCTCGATAGTTTGGAGCTTGTCGCGATCGATGATCCAATGCTCCTTTTGGGGCTGCTGAATAAACCAAGTTCTAGGCACAGCCACTGTGACGAAATCCCAGACGGGATCGGGAAAGAGCAGGAAATTGCCTGCCACCACGGGCTGCGTCAGGGTGGGAACCGGGGGAATCTGACGATAGACCTGCCGGGCCGCTACCGTCCACTTTGGCTTGGCGCGAATGGCAAGGGGCGATCGCTGGAGCTGGGTGGCGTCAATAGCGTTGATCAACTGGCGATCGAGGGTTCCTGCGCTGAATTGGGCGTCTTTGAGGTGGGCCGTTGCGCTGGGCACTTTTGTTGTCCGATTGGGTGTCCGAACAGCGGTAGCCAGAGTCTGGCCGTTAAGCGCTCCGCTTAGGTTGGGTCGAGCGGCTTCAAGCTGGGGCTGTTCCTCTGGGTCTAAAAAGTCCTCAGGGGCGTCAGCTGGGGCATACCGGGACGTGGATTCTAGGTGCTGCTGTAGGCTCTCGTGCCACTGCGTTGCTGGGATAGTCATGGTTCAGACCTCTTCGTTCGGTAGTGATATCGCCAGCTGGCGGGAGCTAGACTGTTGCAGCGGGCAAAAAATGCCCTGCAGCTCATTCCCCAGGACGCCAGCCACCAGGTTTTGCTGAGGAAAGTGGTGCTGAAAGGCTTGGGTCAAACATTGTCTTAGCCTTGGGGCTTTGACCAAGACACGGCGGGTCTGGTGGCCGCGCTTCAGGGTCAAGCCTGTCACATGTCCGGCCTCAACATGCACCTGGGCAATCTGAGCCGCGGTGAAGAGGACTGGCCTGGGACGATCCAATCGCTGCCGCCAGCGGGAGCGTGGTTCCAGCCGCAAAAGGCTACGGCGCAAGAGCCGGCTGTATCGGTACCCGAAAGCATCGACGCCTTCAATGCGCGTGGGGAAATCAATCGCCATCGTCCCCTGATGTTGGGGATAGGGCAGGATGGCGCTAAGGGTAGCCGCATGGACAGGTTCCCTCTCCTCGCGCTGGGATTCTTCTGCCCTGGCGCTGGGGTTCCGTCGCGGCAGCTCAGCTTCGGCAGTAATCCATCGTTCTGTCTCTTGCCTCGGTAGCGCCGCCCCCCCTGAACCAGCGCTGATGGTGCGGGGCTGGGCTTGAAGTCGGCTGAGCTGAGTCGATGATCCGGTCACCGTTATCAGAACAGTCTGCTGGCCACGTTCGGTCTCTTCCCGCACTGGGGCGTCTTGAGCCCGCACCTGCCACTGCAAGTCACTCTGTACCCAAACCCGGACGCGGCTGAGGTTCTGCTGGTCGGTTTGCTTCAGCAGCACTGTCCATTGCCCAGCCCAGCTCAAAACCTGGGTCGCCTCTACGTCAAGCTGCAGCAGCCCTGGCCTAGAGGTCAGGGTGACTGGGCCGGTTGACGGGTCACCGATCGCCAACGGTACCTGGTCTGGGGCGATTAGCTGCAGTTCAGGCGGTGCCGCTGGCGAAAACTGCACCTGAATCGTCATGCGGCGATCGCTCGGGGTGATCTGCACCAGGTGATGGATAGCGCTCCCCTCCAGCAATGGCTCAGCGATCTGGTGCACCTCCGCCTGTTGGACTCCGCTAGCCTCAAGCAGGGTATCTTGCATTAGGGCCGGTAGCGCATGGGCATCGCTGGCGAGACGCATCTGGAGGCCAGTAGCGTGATGAATTCGCTGGGCCAGAAATGCCAGAATGGGGGCGTAGTCTGATACGAGATACACCTGTCCCCAAAACGCCAGCCGCCGCAGTGCAGACAAATCGGCGAGGGAGATGCGCGTGGTGGAGCGCACCACCAGTACCGCTACGGGGCGGTGGGTCTGCTTGCCCTCAAGATGATGCCACTGGTGCATGAGCTGTGACAAGGCTTGGCTCAACGGCAGGTTTTGCAGCGCTTCAGCAGGGCGATCTTGATTGTGGTCTTGATTTCTGTCGGTGGAGACTTGAATCAGATCGCTGGCGGCACCTGAGGATTCAGCAGCAATGGGACTAGCCGTAAAAAGCTTATGCTGACCTGCCGTCAGGGCGATCGCAGCGGTCGTTAGCCCCTGACCCAGAGCCTTGGCCTCGCGGTTGGTCTCTGCCTCTGTTTCGGCGTTCCACCACACATCCTGCTGCAGCCACCAGCGATCGACCGTGTCGTCAGAATTGGCCTGGTCAGGGCTTGTGGCGGCCCCCGATGCTGACGGCGCTGGCTCAGACCGCGTAGGCGTGATCCTATGCCACCAGACTTGATCTAAATCCTGTCCGTCTTGGTCGTCGCCTTGCCAAAAGTTATCCGATGATGCGGCTGGTTCAGAGTTTTGGGATGCGGGGTCAACTGCGACAAAAATGTTGGTGGGGGTCGTGCTCTCATCCAGGCTTCCGTTAGCCACCACTAGGGCAAAGTCTTGCTGGGGAGAGCTGATGCGACCGGTGAGGCAGTTGGTCGTTAGACTCAGGGCCGTGACTGAAACCTGAAGCCTGTCGGCTCCAATGCCGCCGGGCAGGTAGATATTCTGCAGATTGTCCTGGCCTTCATGCTGGGCACTTCCCCCCGGATAGGACCAGCCATTTTGAAACTGGTTGGCGCGGTAGCGCTGACCGTTGCACTCTAGCTGCAGCGCCAGCGGATTTACAATTGCCGAGACCTGGGGGGTGCCGCTGCCAATGGCCCCCGGCGGGTCAGTCCAGCAGAGGGTGATTTTGACAGGCTTGCGGGGGTCGCTGACGCGAATGGTCCAGCTTTTCTGCTCCCCCCGCGCTGTGAGCATAGCGGATTGATCGAGGTAAAAGTGACGCACCGCGCCAGAGAGGACGTTGCCTAGATTCAGCCGCCCCCACCCTTGGATGGGGTTGGGAATGGGGCCGCCTGCCTGCATTGGCTCTGCGCCATTGACCAGCAGCGCTTTCAGCAGAGCTGGAGACGGATCATGGCCGTGGTTATGCTGCCGCCACCACTGCGTCAGCAGGGCACAGGCCCCGGCGGTTTTGGGGCTGGCCGCCGATGAGCCGCCCCCCCAGGTCAGCCTCGCACTGATGTATTCCCGCTCTCCGGGGCGCGAATCGTAGTTGGCGGATGCCGTCCATTCGCCTGGGGCCACCAAATGGGGAGCAATGCGCCCATCTCCGCAGTTGCCATGGCTGCTGCCGCGAGGGCCGACGTAAACCTCGTCGATGCTGTCGCTTTGGTCTTTGCCAACGTCAGGACGGTAGGTCTCGGAGTTGCCGGTGACAATCAGGTTTTTGGCGGCTTTGGGGCGGGTCAACCCGGCAGAGCCGGAATTGCCGGAGGAGAAGCAAATGGTTAGGGGTTTGGGGCGCGGGCCGTCGGCATCGGCATTGCGCACCAGCGCGTCGTAGGTGGCCTCCATGGAGCCGTAGGTCATGGGGTTGGCGGTTCCTGCTCCCCAGGAATTATTTTGAATCGTCCCGGCGGTGCCAGCAACGGTCTGCGTCACGGTTTCACGGCAGAGGGCGGTGGCGCTGTGGTGGTTGTTTTGAGCCAAAAGATGGGCTTTGGGGGCAATTCCTAACCCATAAATAAACTGTCCGCTGTCCTGCTCGGCTAGATAGCAGCCTGCCGCATGGCCCGCCACAA
>JBARYO010000682.1:0-4831 GCA_049647905.1 Elainellaceae cyanobacterium
CTGTCAGGGCTTCCTGTCGCCGCATGGACTGAACCTTTGAGAAGAAATCTGATAAACAGAGGGTAGTGAGCGGCTCCGCCCCAAGCCCAATTAAACCATAGCCTCTTCCTTATCGGCTTTATCTGCCTCATCTGGTCCCATTGGCGCGGCATCCCCGCCCCGAGGCAGCACGTTAGCCGATAGGGACTTAATCACCACATACCGAATGGGAACAACAAACAAGCTCAGCAGGGTGGCCACAAACATGCCGCCAAATACCGCTGTCCCCAAGGAGTGACGGCTCGCAGCTCCCGCTCCGCTAGCAATTACCAGGGGGAAGATACTGCTGAGGGTGGAGATGGCCGTCATTAGAATAGGGCGCAGCCGCTGCCGGGAGGCTTCCAGAGCCGCCTGAACAATGGAATACCCTTCACAGCGCAGCTGGTTGGCAAACTCCACAATCAAAATCGAGTTTTTGCTGGACAGCCCAATCAGCATCACTAGGCCAATTTGGCAGTATACGTCGTTGGGCAGCCCCCGCAGCTGCTGGGCAATCAGCGCCCCCAGGATAGCCAGCGGAACCGCCAGCATGATCACGGTGGGGTCGACGTAGCTTTCGTACTGGGCCGCTAGGACGAGGAACACGAACACCAGTCCTAGCCCAAAGATGATGGGAGCCTGGCCGCCGGATTCAATTTCTTCTAGGGAGGTGCCTGACCACTGATAGCCGACGCCGGGGGGCAGGGTCTGTGCTGATACCGCTTCCATCGCTTCTAGAGCAGCGCCAGAGCTTTTGCCCGGTGCTGCAGCACCGTTGATCTCAATGGAGCGGTAGCCATTGTAGTGGGTAATGGACTGCGCCCCAGTTTGATCCTCCGTGGTCAGTAGATTACTCAAGGGAATCATTGCCCCCTGATTCGAGCGGACGTAGAGTTGGTTGATGTCCTCTGGACTTGAGCGGAACTGCTCATCTGCCTGGACATAGACGCGATAGGTGCGCCGCTCTAGGTTGAAGTCGTTGACATACTGGGAGCCAAGGTACGTCTGCAGCGTACTGAACACATCATTGATATCCACATCTAGGGCCTTGGCCCGGTTGCGGTCAACCCTAAGCTCAATCTGCGGGTTGCTGGCTGAATAGGTGCTGAACACCGCCTGTAAATCTGGATTCTGGTTAGCTGCGCCAATCAGCTGCTGGGACACCTGGACAAACTGATTTAGGTCTAGGTTGCCACGCCTGTCCTGTAGGCGGTACTGGAAGCCGCTAAAGGTTCCCAGACCCTGAATAGCAGGAGGGTTGACGGCAAAGGCCTGGGCCTCCGTAATCTGAAACAGGGAGCCCTGCACGCGGTTGATCACGGATTGGGCCGACTGCGATGCATCGGTACGCTCTGACCAAGGAATCAGCGTGGTGAAGACCACGGCGCTGTTGGCCGTGTTGCCGCTGAAGCCAAAGCCGCCGACGGCGAAAGTGGCTCGCACTTCTGGCAGCGGCAGGTACAGCTCTTCAATTTGCTTGATGACGTCGGTGGTGTAGTTGAGGGATGCGCCCTCTGGGCCGCGCACAATGGTGATGAAGTAACCTTGATCTTCATCGGGCAAGAAGGCCGAGGGTACGACGGTGTAGAGCCAGGCTGTTGCCGCGAGTAGGGCAACAAAGGCGGCTAACACAATATATTTTGCGCGCACCAGGCTCTCTAGGATGGCACTGTAGCGATCGCGTACCCAGTCGAGGAAGCGGTTAAATCGCGAAAACACCGCCCCCAGCGGACCGCCAATAGGGGGCTTACGGCGCAGCAGCAGGGCCGATAGACCCGGCGTTAAGGTCAGGGCGTTAAAGGTAGAAAGGGCAATGGCGAAGGCAATGGTCAGGGCAAACTGACGGTATAGCGCCCCCGTTGTACCGGGGAAAAAGGCCACCGGAATGAACACCGCCATCAGCACTAGGGAGGTGGCAATTACGGCCCCAGTGAGCGACTGCATCGCCGTAATAGCCGCCTGCTGCGGCGTCATACCGCGCTGCTGAATGCGGGAGGAAATTTCTTCTACCACCACAATGGCGTCGTCCACCACCATGCCTGTGGCCAGGGTCAGGCCAAATAGGGTCAGGCTGTTGATGGAGAAGTCAAAGATTTTGACGAAGGCGAAGGTGCCGATCAGGGCAATGGGGATGGTGACCGCCGGAATCACCGTAGTGCGCCAGTCCTGTAGGAAAATAAAGATGACCAGCACCACCAGCCCAACGGCCTGTAGCAATGTCCAAGCCACCCGCGTTAGGGACTGCTCGACAAAGTCGGTGGTATCAAAGCCAATGTCATACACCATCCCCGGTGGAAACTCTTGTTCGAGATCCTGCATTGCCGCCTTCACCCCTTGGGCCACCTGCAGTGCATTGCTGCCGGGGATTTGATACACGCCCAAACCTACCGCATCGTTGGCCCGAAAGCGCAGAAACGTGTTGTAGTTTTCGGCCCCTAGCTCCACCCGACCGATGTCGCGAATTTTGGTTAGGCTACCCGAATCGCTGCGGGCCACCACCACCTCTTCAAATTCGGCGGCACTCTGCAGGCGACTTACGGCCCGCAGGTCCACCTGGTAGCGTTGGTCCTCGCTGACGGGGGGTTGACCGACACGCCCAGCCCCCACCTGAATGTTCTGTTCCCGTAGGGCATCAACTACATCCTGGGCGGTGAGGCTGCGGCTGGCGAGTCGGTTGGGGTCAAGCCAGATGCGCATGGCGTATTTGCGCTCGCCAAAAATCTGCACATTGCCCACCCCTTCTACCTGCTTGAGGGTGTCAACGATGTACAAATCGGCGTAGTTGCTCAAAAAGGTGCTGTCGTATTCTCCATCTTCAGAGAACAAGCCAAAGCCCATCAAGATGCTGCTAGACTCCTTGCTGACAGCTACCCCCGTTCGGGTGACCTCTTCGGGCAGCTGGGGTTCTGCAATGGACACGCGATTTTGAATATCGACGGCGGCGATATCCTGGTCTCGCTCTGGCCCAAAGGTGACGGTAATATTGCTGAATCCATCATTGGAGCTAGAAGAGGTCATGTAGCGCATGCCCTCAACGCCGTTGATCTCCCGTTCTAGAACTGTTGTAACGGCGTCTTCAACGGTGCGAGCGTCCGCGCCGGTATAGCCTGCGGTAACGGTGACCTGCTTGGGGCTGATATCCGGGTACTGCGCAATCGGCAGGGTCGGGACAGCGATCGCCCCCACCAGCAAGATGATAAAGGCGCAGACTGAGGTGAAGACCGGGCGTTTGATGAAATAGTCTACAAACATGGGGTAATGTCGTGAGAGTTTGTGGCCGTCAGTTCGTAGTCCGTGAGCGAGCAGCGAGCGGGATGTGATCTAGCCTGCGGGCGGGCCTCCTGGCCCAGGGGGCGGGGGCGCTTCTGTGGTGATAGGCGCGCCGTCAGACAGGTTGAGAATGCCCGAGGTGACGATGGTCTCGCCAGCGTCTACTCCTGATTCGATCTGATAGCTATTGCCCTGAATGCTGCCCAAGGTGACTTGGCGCTGCTCGGCGATCATCTGAGTCTCGCCGTCTTCGCCTACCTCAGATTGGGCGATATACACAAACGTCTGTCCCCCCAGCCGTGAGATTGCGGTGGTGGGCACTAGCACCCCAGGCTGCTCGCTCCAGACCACGCGGGTAATCACCCGCTGCTCGTCCTGTAGGCCAATGGCATTGGTGAAGCTCGCCGTGGCGAGTACCGACTGGGTAGCCGCGTTCACCTGGGGGGATACGAAGCTGATGCGGCCTGAGGCGATCGCATCGCTGTTGGGGCCAACAATAATTTCGACAGGCAGCCCGGTCCGGATGCGATCGCGGTATTCGATGGGAATCTCCAGATCGATCTCTAGAGCATCGTTCTGGGTAATGCTAGTGAGTACATCGCCCGAATCGACATAGTCGCCGAGCTTCACCGGGATATCGCCAACGATCCCGTCGATGGGCGCTGTGATTTGCCTGTCGTTCAAGTCAGATTGCACCGCGCCGGTTTCAGCTTGCGCCTGGCTTAGGGACGCCTGGGACTGCTGGACAAACTGCTCCGCTGCCGTAATGCGTTCATTGATGGCGTTGAGGGACGCCCGAGCAACGCTGCGATCGCGCTCAACTCGGTCAAGCTCCTGCTGCGCTTGGGCTCCCTCGGCTACCAGAGATTCAGTTCGGCTATATTCACTATTTTGCAGGTCTAGCTCGGCTTCTAGCTCGGCTTTCTCAGCCTTGAGGGCACTCACTTCAGCTTGGGAGCTATTCAACGCCGCTCGGGAAACGCTTTCGTTGGCGCGCGCGGCGCTGACCTCTGCTTGGTTGCGGTCTGGGCTGAGCTGCACCACCGGATCACCAGCCCGCACGGCCTCTCCTGACGTCACGTAAACCTCCGTGACCCGCCCTTCTACTTCCGGACGTAGGGTCACCCCGTTGGGGGCATCCAGCGCCCCAATAAATTCGGAGCTCTCAACAGCTGTCTCCAGCTCTAGATCTTTAAGTTCAACCAGGACCGCCATCGGCCCCATCTGGGGTGGCCCACCCCGCGATGCGAACATACGCCACAGAATAAAACCGCCGCCCCCCAGGAGCACAACCAACAACAGTCCCCAAAGCCACGTCATTCCAGAGCCAGAGGGCCGATTGGCTGGAGGCGTTGATTGTGGGAGGGTCTGGATGTTGGAATCTGGAGGCGAGGTCATAATCGTGAAAAGGTGATGACTATTGGATGGAATTGACCCCAGCTCGCGACAGAGGTTTTGGGCTCTGCACAAGGCATTAGGCGACTACGTTTTAAGGTGCTGCGCTGAGTTGACGGGGCGAATAAAACTGAATGGAACCAGCGCA
>JBARYO010000683.1:0-2784 GCA_049647905.1 Elainellaceae cyanobacterium
ATGCGGCTCAATCCGTTTACACGGCGCGATCGCCAAAGAGCCTTGGCAGACCGTCGCCTGGGTGTAACAACTGAATTAGCCGCCTATGACGACGCTCTCCAGCGTCTAGAGAACCCTATGTCTGCAGAGGCGGCTGAGATTTGGCGGCAGCGGGGCGCTGTACTACGCCGGATGAAGCAACCTGAACAGGCCCGTCACAGCTTTGAGCAGGCTTTGGTCATTGAGCCAGGGCATGGCGATACCTTGAGCGATCTCGGCACTGTGCTAGCAATGTTGGGGCGTTACGACGTGGCGCTAGATTACTGCAATCGAGGGCTGGCCCTGATGACGGGCGTCTCCTCTGCCCACGGCTTTAACGCTCGGGGGTTAGTGTACCTGATGTCAAAACAGCTGACCCAAGCACTCCAAGACTTTGACCAGGCGATCGCTATCGATCCCGCCTACGACAAAGTCTGGCACAATCGGGGCATTGCGCTCACTCGGTTAGGACAGGAGAAGGCGGCGCTGGAAAGCGTAGAGCGAGCCCTTGCCTTGGATGCGCAATCCGTCGCAGCTCAGGCCCTCGCAGCTTATCTCTTGGTCAAGCAGGGACAGTTTCAGCAGGCGCTTGCCCACTGCGAGCAAATCCAGGCTGTCCAGCCCCGATCCTACCCCGCTGCGCTCTACGGACTTGCTAGCATTGTTGCCTCTGGGCAGCTGTGGGCCTACGTGAGCGAGCCCACCAGGCGGCGGCAATTGGGGCGATCGCTTGATGTGGTTGCCATGCATATTCGCTTTCGGCTGCTGGCGATCGCCGGATTGATTGCGCTGTTGCTGACCCCAGCAGGCTGGGCTGCTCCCCTACAGGCTTGGATTGCGAAACTGTTTTCTGTTGGGATTATTGCCTTGATGGTGGTGGATCTGTGGCGGCATCGGCATCGCTGGCAGATGATCTGGGCCGTCTATTTTCGCTGCGGCATTTTGACCTATATCCGCGCCGCAGGCATCATTATCGCCACGGTGGGTGCGTTTCTACTAGCCGATCGCATCTTTCCACCATTTATGCGCTGGGGCTGGGCCGACCTCGTTTTTGATCAGCCCGGCAACATCATTTTCCAGCCCTTTAACTTGTTCAGTGGAGGCGCGCCGTTGACCGCCACTAGCACCATTGCGGAGCACCTTGCGGGGCAGATTTTCGCTCCGGTCGCCTGGATTTTTTGGGGTGTGGGAGCTGCTGCGATCGCCCCCATAGCTGCGCAACTGCCTGGCCCAGCACTTGGCACGACGCTTGCGAATCCAACCCCATCACCCTGGGCCGCTCTCTTCGTTCTAGGCTTTTGGCTGCTGCTGGTGGTAGGCATCCCCTTCTGGGCCAGGCTAGAAGAGCATATCTTTCGCCGGGGAGCTAACACCTGGAACACCATTATTGTCCGCTCGACCCAATTCGGCTTAGTGCACTTGATAGCGGGTATCCCGCTACTGGGGGGTGTGGTGCTGATTCTGCCAGGGTTCTTGTTTGCCTGCCGCTACAAGTACGTCTACGAGCGCCACATGAAGCAGCATGGTGATGTTGAGCGCGCCCAGGAGGCTGGGGTGACCGCGAGCACCGCTGACCATGCGGTATACAACGCGATTTTGGTGTCGATAGTGGCAGGGAGTTTGTTAGCGGCGGCGTGATTGGAGTCGGGGACACAGAGCATGCTGTGTCCCGACGCGTATCGCGACCGTTATCCTAGGGCTTTTTCAATCGCGGTCTTCACTTCAGGGGCATCGGGAGCGGTTTTGGGCTCGAATCGGGACAGCACCTCGCCATCGCGGCCCACCAGGAACTTACCAAAGTTCCAGCCGATATCAGGGCCATCCCCGACTAAAGCTTGGTAGAGCGGGCTACGAGTAGGGCCGTTGACGTCCTGCTTCTCTAGCAGGGTGAAGTCGACGTCGTAGTTTTTCTCTGCAAACGCCTTGATTTCCTCTGGGCTGCCGGGCTCCTGTTCCCCAAACTGGTTGCAGGGTACGCCCACAATCGCAAAACCGCGATCGCTATATTCCTGATTGAGTGCAACAAGCTCTTTGTACTGCGGCGTAAGGCCACATTTGCTGGCAACGTTGACGAACAGGACGACCTTATCTTTGATCGCGTCTGCGGGCAGGGCGTTTCCTTCTAGCGTGGTTAGATCGGTAGGTATTGACATGGTTGAATTAAGCGCGTGGACCGCTGATTGCAGTTGACGTCTTCATTATCAACGATTTGGGGTGTGGCTGAAAATCGGTCGCTGGTAGCAGCGGCGAAATGGGATCGGTTCATAGGGGGCTGGGGCGATCGCTTCACCTGCCGCCTGTCGAATGTTTATGATGTTCGTGACTTTTGAATCACAATACTCAGTACATCATATTGATATGACTAACCACGCCACCACCCATGTCATGGCCCTCGATATGGGGACTACGGGCAACCGCGCCATTATTTTTGATCGCTCTGGACGGATTGCGGGACAGGCTTACAAAGAGCTGACCCAGTCCTATCCTCAGCCCGGTTGGGTAGAGCATGACCCAATGGAAATTTGGCAAGCCGTGCGCTGGGCGATGCAGGCTGCGGTGAAAGACGCTGGCATTGAAGCGCAACAGATTGCAGCGGTGGGGGTGACAGTGCAGCGCGAGACCTGCCTGCTGTGGGATAAAACCACAGGCCAGCCGCTGCACCCCGCCATCGTCTGGCAGGATCGCCGCACGGCCCCCCTGTGTCAGACGCTGAAGCAAGCGGGCCATGTCGACATCATTTACGATCGCACGGGGCTGGTGCTAGAC
>JBARYO010000684.1:0-11382 GCA_049647905.1 Elainellaceae cyanobacterium
CTTCTCCACTGTCTCCTGCGCCAGCACCGGCAACCTCGCCAACTCTACAGCAGCGATCGCAGCCCATGCGGGTCTAGACTGCTGCGTCTTCATCCCATCAGACCTAGAGTCTGGCAAGGTGCTGGGCACTTTGATCTATAGCCCTACGCTGATGGCGGTTGAAGGCAACTACGATCAGGTGAACCGGCTTTGCTCTGAGGTGGCCAACACCCACGGCTGGGGCTTCGTCAACATCAACCTGCGCCCTTACTATTCTGAAGGTTCTAAGACCCTTGGCTTTGAGGTCGCTGAGCAGCTGGGCTGGCAGCTGCCCGACCACATCGTTGCACCGTTGGCCTCTGGCTCTCTGTACAGCAAGATCCACAAAGGCTTCCAAGAGTTTGTCAAAGTGGGCTTGGTGGATGACAAGCCCGTGCGCTTCAGCGGCGCTCAGGCAGAAGGTTGCTCCCCCATTGCTCAAGCCTTCAAGGAGGGGCGTGATTTCATCACCCCTGTCAAGCCCAACACCATTGCTAAGTCCATCGCCATTGGCAATCCAGCTGACGGTGTCTATGCCCTAGAGCTTGCTCGCAAGACCAACGGCAACATTGAAGCGGTAACTGATGCTGAAATCGTAGATGGCATCAAGCTGCTGGCGGAAACCGAAGGTGTCTTCACAGAGACAGCGGGCGGTACCACGATTGCCGTACTGAAGAAGCTGGTGGAAGCCGGTAAAATCGACCCCGATGAAACGACAGTGGCCTATATCACAGGCAACGGCCTCAAGACGCAAGAAGCGGTCCAGGACCATGTTGGCGAGCCCTTCACCATTGAGCCTAAGCTTGAGAGCTTTGAGCGAGCCTTAGAGCGGGCACAAACTCTGGGACGCCTAGAGTGGCAGCAAACTATCGTTTAGGCTATTAGCCGTTCGGCACAGTTATATCCCCGTCGGGACATGGCGCTGCCATGTCCTTCCCTATTTCATCGTATGGCCCCAAACCATACCCCACCCCATTTCAATTTTTGACCCAAATACCCATGACCGTTAAAGTCCTAATTCCCACCCCCCTACAAAAGTTCACCAAGAACCAGGCCACCGTTGACTGTGACGGCGGCGATATTTCCGCACTACTAGACTCCCTAGAGCAGCAGTGTCCTGGTATCAAGTCCCGGCTGTGTGACGACGAGGGCAAACTACGCCGCTTCGTCAACTTCTACGTCAACAGCGAAGATATTCGGTTTTTGGACGGACAGAGTACATCCCTCAACGATGGTGATGAGGTGAGTATCGTCCCGGCTGTTGCAGGGGGATAGGACAGCGCTAAGCGCAGCGCATTTTCTGAAGCAATTGAGCCATAGTCTCAACTAAAACAGCACCTGCGATCGCGATGGGTGCTGTTTCACTGTCTTGACCGATTCAAAAAAAAATCCCGGCAGTAACCGGGATCTAGAGAGACGAGCTGTGCAACACTCTTCTCTATTGTGGCCTCGGGGTCATAATAAAGACATAAACATGCGGTGAATGTACTGAGCCCTCAGTAAAGATTCGGGGAAGCTTGTATCGGGGCAGCTGCCCCGTTGCCCGTCGACGCCCTATGTCCGCTCCAGATTGGCCGTCCGTACCGATAGCCGTATCGATTCGCTGCCCCGCCTCACCTGCAGCTGTAGATTCTGACCAACGCGGGAGTCATCCACAAGCGTCTGTAGATCAGCTGCAGACGTCACAGCTTGATCATTGACAGAAACGATCACATCGCCACGCCGCAGCCCTGAGGATGCGGCGGGGGTACCGGGCTGAATACCTGTCACCAAAACTCCGTTGACCTCAGGAAGCATCACGGTAGAGTTTGGGTCGCTGTTGTTGTCCTGGGCAATCCGGGGGGTGAGGGTGGCAATTTGGACACCGATGTAGGGATGGTCAACCTGCTCACCTCGAGCCAGCTGAGGCGTAATTTCCTTGACCTTATTGATGGGAATGGCAAAGCCAATACCGTTGGCGTTAGCGCGGATGGCGGTGTTGACGCCAATCACAGCGCCGCGATCGTTGAGCAATGGCCCACCCGAGTTGCCAGGGTTGATAGCCGCATCGGTTTGAATAAACTCCAGTCGCTTGTCCGGAATGCCGACGGCGCTGCTGGACCGGTTAAGGGTGCTGACGATGCCCAACGTCACCGTGTTGTCGAGGCCCAGGGGGTTGCCAACGGCGATCGCCCAGTCGC
Source organism: Elainellaceae cyanobacterium (assembly GCA_049647905.1). Taxonomy (GTDB): domain Bacteria; phylum Cyanobacteriota; class Cyanobacteriia; order CAKZMO01; family CAKZMO01; genus JBCCAG01. The sequence continues at coordinate 2,199 of JBARYO010000684.1, forward strand.
CGACATTGACCTGATCTGAGTCACCCAACGTCGCCACGGGCAAATCAGAATTCCCGACGATACGCACCACCGCTAAGTCAGTCACTTCATCCGCTCCTAGCACCTCTCCATTGAAGGTGCGGCCATCTTTCAGCCGGACGCTCACCCGATCGGCCCGATCGACCACATGGGCATTGGTCAAAATAAGCCCATTGCTATCGATAATAAATCCCGAGCCCTGTCCTCGGAGGCGCTGCTCGAATGACGGGTTAGGAGCCGTCTGCTCGCCAAAGAACGGGCGAAAGAAGGGATCCTCAAACAGTGGATTGCTGTAGCGGCGCGTGACGGTCCGCTCCGTATCGATTCGCACGACCGCCGCGCCAACGGCGTCAACGGCACCGGCTACGAAATTCTGGTTTTGGGCCACTGGTGCCGAGACTTGAGCCAGAACCGGCATAGGTGCTGACCAAGCTGGGGCCGCTGCCGAAAGCGCCAGCATTGCGCCTAGTACTACCGTGATGAAGCGGACCAAGCGTGTGTTTTGCATTGCTCTAGGGTATTTCTGTGTGTCACTTGAGGGACGGGCATTCGGGGAGCGCAGATCCCCCTCATTGCACTAATTTTAGCGGTTGCAACGGTGTATCTTACCCAGGGTAGTAGTCGGCTTTCCACACTGGCCTATCTGAGGCACTGTATAGCTCTAATGAGAGAAAATTTCTCAAAAAAAAGACCTGGTCTTGTATTAAGCCCCCAGAAAGACCAGGCCAATGGCTTCAAGTAGCTTGTCCGGTAGCAGACCGAAGCAATATTGCCCCCTCAATTGCCTAGCCGTCCGGATTCACTCTTTAGCAGTTAAATCAATTGTGCCGTTTCGCACAAGATTATGCGTCAGAAAAAATACTTAAATTAGCAGGTCAAACTTCTGAAATCTGAACGCCAGCGCCTTAAGCCTGTCCGTAGGTTTACGGGCCTGCCGTCATCGCCCTGTCATGGCCACCAAGCGATCGCCCCATAGGCCAGTCTATCGTTCCCACGAACCGTACGATATCACCAAGGCTGTTCGGTGTCAGGGGTGTGATCCCCCTTGCTGAAGTCGTGGCACTCAGGCTATGGTACTAATATACTCACTGAGATGCTGTATTACCGTATTAGCTAACGTTGTTGTGCTATGACGCATTCATCTCGTCCGTCAGCCGCGCGACCAGCAGCTACATCCGCGCCATCGGCCTCCACACTACGGCTTGTCTATTGTCTACTCGGCGCTGCGGCAATGTTGCTTTTGAGCGATCGCAACTCAACTGTACCGAACGCGGTTCAGCCCCCGCCGGATGTTGCGTTTCCCGCGTTGGAGTCCCCCGATTCAGCCTCTAAAACGGGACCTAGCGCGACGCCTCAACCGCAGGTCGGGCTTGGAACTGCCACGTCCAGCGCCCAGGCTCAGCGCTCCTACCCGCCGCAGGCTAACGATTTTCAGCCGCCTGAGTCCATTGCAGACATGGTAGAGGCGATCGCCCCAGCCATCGTTCAAGTCCAGCCCGAAGACGCCCCGGTTGCTCCCGTTCCCCAGCCCTGGCCTTCGCAACAGCCCAGTCTCTCTGGATCAGGCATGTTCATCAGAGCAGACGGCCTAATCTTGACCAATGCCCATGTCGTTGGTGATAGCCTGCAGGCGCAGATTGTTCTGCAGCAAGGCCAGCAGGTCAAAGGTCAGGTCATCCACCGCGATTTCAGTCTTGATGTGGCCTTGGTCCAGGTCATGGGTGATCAAGGCAATAGCCCAGGTCAACAGGCCCAGTACCCAATAGTTGCTCTAGGGGATTCCAATACGATTCGGCCTGGGGAATGGGCGATCGCCATCGGCAGCCCTATGGGATTAAGCAACACCGTCACGGTAGGAATTATCAGCGCCATCAATCGCCCTGGCACAGCGCTGCAGCTCTCCGGTCGCGCTGGCCTCTTTATCCAGACGGATGCCGCCATCAATCCTGGCAGCTCTGGCGGACCACTATTAAATACGGCAGGCGAGGTCATTGGCATCAATACCGCTGTGCTAGAAGGAACGCAGGGTTTGGGCTTTGCAGTGCCCATCAATGCGGTTCAGTCCGCGCTCAACACGGCAGCGCTTTGACATCCTCCCCCTTGAGCAGAGGGTCCACTACTGCGATCTACTGCCATTGCAATCTACTACCATTGAAGGAAATCTAGACTTCAACTCGCAGCGCCAGAGCCACAACTATGCAAGCACTTGCCGGGATTCTCGCAGGATTATTCATCACGCTATCGGGGTCCATCTTCTCTGGACCTATCGATGGCATCTCCCTGACGCCGCCATCTTCCTTAGCGGCGCTACCGGGGCTGCAGAAGGTTTTCGCCGGGTCGCCAGGGCCAGTTGGTCTTGAGAATGGATCGCTGTCGTCTTGTCCAGCATCGCCCAACTGCGTGGTCAGCCAAAACGCCGATTCGGACCATGCCATCGCGCCGATTCCTTATCACACCAGTCAGGAAGAGGCCTATGCCACCCTGCTGGACATTCTGTCTGTGGTGCCTCGCACTAAGGTTGTTGAGCGTACGGACGAATACATTCGGGCTGAATCCAGCAGTCGTCTAATGGGGTTTGTCGATGATGTTGAGTTCTATTTTCCGCAGGACGAAACCGTCATCCACCTGCGCTCTGCCTCTCGCCTAGGGGAATCAGACTTGGGCGTCAACCGGCGGCGGCTGGAGCAAATCCGCTTGGCGGCTCAAGATTTGGGCCTTTAGACCGAACCTCCCACGGGCGGACTTGTTATCTTAAAGATCCAGTGCTCATCCTCCATCGCTGACCCCGTCAACGCCAACCATGACTCAATCTCCATCGTCTCCCCGCATCGTCATCTTAGGCGGCGGCTTTGCTGGTCTCTATGCGGCTCTGAAGCTAAATGAGCTGGCCTGGGATGAAAAGCCCACCATTGTCCTCGCCGACCAGCGCGATCGCTTCGTGTTTGCCCCGCTGCTGTATGAGCTGGTCACTGGCGAGCTGGAAACCTGGGAAATTGCCCCGCTGTATGCGGACCTCTTGGCTAACACCGGCGTTCAGTTCCAGCAGCGCAAGGTCTCTGGCGTCGACGTTGACAACCGCATGGTCTATTTTGACGGTGCCGATCCCCAGCCCTACGACTACCTTGTTCTGGGCTTAGGCGGTGAAACCCCGCTGGATATTGTGCCGGGGGCGGCGGAGCATGCCATCCCCTTCCGCACGATTGACGATGCTTACCGCCTCAAGCAGCAGCTACACGCCCTCGAAGGGTCTGACCGCGATCGCATCCGAGTTGCGGTGGTGGGTGGGGGCTACAGCGGCGTTGAGCTAGCCTGTAAGCTATCTGACCGATTAGGGGAGCGGGGCCGCATCCGCATTGTTGAGATGGCGGACCAAATCTTGGGCACCTCCACCGACTTCAACCGCGATGCCGCCAACAAGGCGCTGGAGGACTGCGGCGTGTGGATTGATTTAGAGACGAAGGTGACTCAGCTGGAGGCAGAGAGTATCTCCCTAGAGTACCGCGAGCAGGTGGATACGATTCCTGTGGACGTGGTGCTGTGGACAGTGGGCACTAAGGTGGCTGATGTGGTGACCCATATGCCGCTGGAGAAAAACGACCGGCAGCAGCTCTTGACCACACCAACCCTGCAGGCAACCCATCATCCTGAGATCTTTGCCCTGGGCGATATTGCTGAAATTTACGATGCGGCTGGCCAACGCGTTCCCGTCACGGCACAGGCGGCGCTCCAAGAGGCGCAGTTTGCCGCCTGGAACATCTGGGCCTCGGCCACCAACCGTCCGCTGCTGCCGTTCCGCTACGAGCATCTTGGGGAAATGCTGTCCCTCGGCATGGATAACGCCACGCTAACGGGGTTGGGTGTGACGCTAGAGGGTCCCATGGCCCACATTGCCAGACGGCTGGCCTACCTCTACCGCATGCCGACCCTTGATCACCAGGTCAAGGTCGGTCTAAACTGGGTCACCCGCCCCATTCGGGATCTATTAGCGCTGTAGTGATCAGCTTCCCAATATGGTGACTTCCCCTTCTCGCCCCACGCCCCAGACCATATTTCTGGATGGTGTCGGAACACTTTTTGACGTCAAAGGCAGCGTTGGGGAGGTCTACAGCGCGATTGCTAGCTCCTTTGGCATTGATACGGACCCCCAAGATCTGCAGAAAGCCTTTTTTCAGAGCTTTGACGCGGCCCCACCCATGGCGTTTCCCAATACGGAACGGGCCATCATTCCCGAAAAAGAGTTTGTCTGGTGGAAGCAGGTGGCTCAAGACACCTTTGGTCGCCTTAGCTTGCTGGATCAATTTGACCAATTTGACGCCTTCTTTGACGATCTTTACCGCCACTTCGCCACGGCAGAGCCCTGGATCGTCTACCCCGATGTGCCAGTTGCCTTAGAAGCTTGGCAGCGGCAGGGCATTGAGCTGGGGGTGATCTCCAACTTTGACTCTCGTCTATACCACGTCCTGCCCGCCCTGGGGTTAGATCGCTTCTTCGACTCTATTACGATTTCCACCGATGTTGGAGCCGCAAAGCCAAGCCAGGAGATCTTTACCGCAGCACTGCGAAAGCATGGCTGCCCTCCCGAGAAAGCGTGGCACATTGGCGATAGCACCTCCCAAGACCACGACGGGGCGATCGCCGCTGGGCTATACGGCATTTTGATTCAACGATAGCTGAGCGCAGTCCTAACGAATAAGTCCCAACTAAAGACGGATTGACGAATTTTCGGCAGCTCTCCATCGTAGTAACTAATACGTCTTGACAGGGCTAATCCGCCTAAGCTGAGGTTACGGTGACCAGAGCAATCCATAACCACCGAGGCATGGCCGTGATGACGCCTGATTGCTCGTAGGCAAGAAAGAAATGCCAGTAGGCAAGAAAGTTACCGAGGAGTCACAATGAGTCGCCCTGTTATCAATCAGAAGCTGCAGCGGTATCGGCAAAAGCTGGATGATCTGCTGCGTAATCTGCAACAGCTGGCGATTAGCCTGGAAAACGATGAGCTGTCGGACACCGTCAAAGGTCTGCAGCAGACCATCAGCGAACCGTTTCTGTTTGTGGTGGTGGGGGAAGTCAAGGCTGGGAAAAGTAGCTTTGTCAATGCCCTGCTGGCAGCCGACGTTTGCGGCACCGATGTCGAACCCTGTACCGATACGGTGCAGCAGCTGGTGTATGCCGACGAACCCTTCGAGCAGTCCATCGGTCCCCACCTGAAGAAAGTTGGTCGCCCCATTGAGATCTTGAAAGACATCTCGATTGTGGATACCCCCGGAACCAACACCATCATTGAGCAGCACCAGACCATTACGGAGAACTACATTCCCAACAGCGATTTGGTATTTTTCGTGTTCTTTGCTAAAAACCCCTATCAGCAGAGCACTTGGACCCTAATGGACTATGTCAGTGCCGACTGGCGCAAAAAGGTGGTGTTTGTTCTCCAGCAGGCCGATCTGGTCAAACCTGCCGACCTGCTGAAGAATATTGAGCGGGTCAAAACCTACGCTGGCCAAAAGAAAATTGTCGACCCCGTCGTCTTTGCCACCTCAGCAGAAGAGGAGCTAGAGGGCAACACCGAACAGAGCGGCTTCAACGCCGTACGGGACTATATTCACCGCATGGTGACCAGCGGGGAGAGCTACCAGCTCAAGCTCAGCTCCACCAACCGCACCGCCCAGCGGATTATTGAGCGCTTGGATGAGAATGTGGTGTTGCTCAAGGAGCAGCTCGCCCGAGATGAGCAGGCGGTGGAAGCCATTCACAGCAAAATTGAGACGGCGAAGGCGCGATCGCTCTACGAGGTTGAGAGTCTCGCGGACCGACTCCTAGCCCGGTACGACCGCATTGCCGCCCGCATCAAGCAAGACTTCCGCGAGAGCTTCTCGATTCTGATGATCACGAAGCGCTCGTTCCTCGGCATTTTCAACAAAGATGCGTCAATCCAAGCCTGGGTCGATGAGTTCAAGACCTATTGCCAGCGACAGCTCAGCTCGTCGCTGGAAGAGACCTCCAACGAGGGGGCAAAGCACTTTATGGATGGTATTTACCAGCTGTTGGATGGCCTGGCTCAGGAGCTAGACGAGCTGCAGACAAGGCAGAAGCTGGTGGGCGATCGCATCACCATCAAGGTGCTAGAGCGGCGTCAGGAGGTCATTGAAGACATTCGCCGTAAGCTGGACGATCTGCTGACAGATGAGCGAATCATCAACGCGCTGATTTCAGATGCAGATGACATCGCCGTGGAGATCGTCGGGGGAGCGTTTGCGGCTATAGCGGGGGTTATTCTTCACGCGATTGAGTTTGCTATCGGTGAGGTGATTTTGAACGCCATCGGTATTGCCTTTGCTGGGGTGGGGGTGCTGGTGTTAGGCGTCGGACTACTGTGGCAGCGCAACCAGGTGATTCGCAAGTTTGAGCGGGCGCTGGATAACGAGCGCAGCAAGTTCAAAGACGATATCCACGATCGCCTCACGGCCAAGCTAAACGTGGTGTACGAAGAAATCGAGCGGCTGTTTGTGCCCTTCTTTGATGATGTAAGGCGGGAGAAGGCGGCGGTGGAGCCGATCAAGCAGCATTATCAAACGGTGCAGGCGGCAGCGCAGGAGTTGTCTAAGCTCTCAGAGAAGGGATCTTAGCGCGAGGGAGATGGCAGCGCCGTGACAAATTTGCACGCCGTGGCACTCAACTAATTTGCATCCCAACAACATAGAGGCGACCCAACAATCGGCAGATGTGCTGGGGCCACTAAACGTTGCATGATAAACAAGACGATACCGTTCAGATGGAGCCGCTATGACGCTGACAAACCAAAAATGCACCCCTTGTGAGGGTGGCGCTGACAAAATTTCTGATGAAAAGGCCGCTGAGCTAACGTCTCACATTCCAGACTGGGAGACTATTCATGTTGACGGAGAAGCTCGACTGCAGCGCGTATTCGATTTCTCCGACTTTCAGTCAGCCCTCGCATTCACGCAGCGCGTGGGTGACATTGCCGAAGCAGAGGGTCACCACCCGGCGCTGCTGACAGAATGGGGCAAGGTTACAGTCACCTGGTGGACTCACGCCATCAATGGACTGCACGAAAACGATTTCATCATGGCTGCTAAGACCGACGAGCTGTGAGGCGAGCCGAAGGGCTAACGCTACTCTGCACCGCCCTGGAGCCGCAGCAGCAGAAAGCCCAGCGCCAGCCCAACCAAAATTAGCGTTGAGGAGAGGATAGCGGCGTTGAAAATTTCGCTGTTCATAATGTCTAATAAACTGTCTTGGTGTCCGTCTGCATACCGTATTCTAGAGCAGTCCGCGACCCTTTGAATATAACTAATGGTGCTATCTCCTACCCTCCGGCTGGCCATTCCGCTAGGTGACCCTGCTGGAATTGGCGCTGAAGTCGTGCTTAAGGCCCTAGCTGACCCTGAGATTCAGCCGCTGTTGCCCCATCTCCTCCTCGTGGGCGATCGCCACCTGCTAACCCACGCCTACGAGCAACTCCGCGCCACACCGGCCTTAGCAGAATCCCCTCAGTTCCTGGCCGACCCTGACTCTTTGCATATCCTGGATGTTGCCTTGCCCCCTAAGCTCCTTGCTGAGATCACTCTGGGACAGGGCAATGCCGCTAGTGGGGAAGCGAGCTTTCAATTTCTTCAGACAGCGCTGGATGAGACCATTTCAGGACGGTGCCAGGGGGTGGTCACGGCCCCCATCGCTAAGTCGGCCTGGCTGGCGGCGGGGCACCACTACCCCGGACAAACAGAGCTTTTGGCAGAGCGGGCTCACAGGGATCGCATGGGCATGATGTTTGTGGCGCGATCGCCCCATACGGGCTGGACCCTACGCACATTGCTGGCCACCACCCACATTCCGCTGCGCCAAGTGCCAACGGCGCTGTCCCCTGAGCTGCTGATTTGGAAGCTGGACTTGCTCATTGCTACCCTACAGCAAGATTTTGGTATCTCCCAACCCCGCATCGCCGTGGCGGGACTCAATCCCCACAGTGGTGAGGCCGGGCAGCTGGGGGTGGAAGAGCGCGACTGGCTTGGTCCCTGGATTCAAATGGTGAACAATAGTGTCTCCGGAGTAGACCTCACGGGGCCGGTGCCGCCAGATACCCTATGGGTGGGTCCGGGGCAGGCATGGTATGGCATCGGCACTCCCTCTGCGCCCCCCTATGATGCCTACATCGCGCTGTATCATGACCAGGGGCTCATCCCGGTCAAGCTGATGGCCTTTGACCGCGCCGTGAATACGACCATTGGTCTTCCGTTTGTCCGTACATCTCCTGACCATGGCACCGCCTTCGACATTGCGGGACAGGGTATTGCCGATCCCACCAGCTTTATAGCGGCGTTGCAGCTGGCAGTAGAACAGGCTCAACGCCGATCGCCCCATGCAGTGGCGCAGTAATGGACTTATGGTAAGGAAAGACTGCCCCACCAGGCGGCACATTGCCCACCGCTGCTATCTGCTATCCCCTACGCCCCCATGCAAGCCTCTCAAAATCAGCTGCCTTCTGCGCCTCTATCCCTTTGGACCAAGATAGCCTACGGCGTAGGGGGGGTTGGCAGCTCTGCCACCGGCAGCATGCTGGTGTTCTTCTTTCTATTTTTCCTCACGGATGTGGCGGGGCTGTCGCCTGCACTGGCGGGGAGCGTACTGATGCTGGGACAGGTGAGCGATGCTATCAGCGACCCGGTAATTGGTCTCTTGAGCGATCGCACCCAGTCCCGCTGGGGACGTCGCTACCCCTGGATTGTGCTGGGGGTGGTGCCGTTTGGCCTCTCGTTTGCGCTGTTGTGGCTGATCCCCTCCACCAATCCTTGGCTGATGTTTGCCTACTATTCTCTTGTTGGCATCATCTATAAAACGGCGCTGACGGCGGTGTATCTTCCCTACGTCTCTCTCACTCCCGACCTGACGCGGGACTACAACGAGCGGACGCGCCTCAACAGCGTCCGTTTTGCCTTCTCTATCGGCAGCAGTATTTTGGCGATCGTGCTGGGGTCGCTGCTCTTCAGGCTGGTGGACGAGGTCGCTGTCCGCTACCAACTGCTGGGGGTGGCGGGGGCGCTATTGTGCGTTGTTCCGGCGCTGCTGTGCATCTGGGGCACCTACCCTCGGGTGATGGTCTCTGAGCAGCAGAGGCAGAAGGCCCCGGTCCCACCCCGTATTCCTA
>JBARYO010000685.1:0-2601 GCA_049647905.1 Elainellaceae cyanobacterium
CGCCCTATGATAACGGCCTGCTTTCCATATAGCGGCACCTTATAAAAATTTAAAAGCTGAAGCACGCCTGCGGGGGTGCAGCTTCGTAGCCCGGATTCGCCCCGTAACAGCTGCCCTAAATTATACGGATGAAGCCCATCAGCATCTTTGTCAGGATCGATCTGCCGCAGCAGGGCAACACTATCTAAGTGGGGTGGCAGCGGTAACTGGACCAGAATTCCATCAACACTGTCGTTGTGGTTGAGAGAATCGATGGCATACTCTAACTCAGCTTGGGTTGTCTCTGCAGGATAGTGCCGGCCAAATGAGGCAATCCCGAGGCGATTGCAGGCATTTTCTTTGCCCCGTACGTAAGCTGCACTAGCAGGGTTGTCCCCCACCATCAGTACGGCCAATCCTGGAGGACGACCGACGGTGCAGGCCATCTGAGATATTTGCCCAGCCATGTGCGCCTGCATTTGCTTGGCTAAGGCTTTACCATCGAGTAAATCTGCCATGGGCGTCAAAACCATCAGAAATACAAAGAGCGGTTGACTACATGAGTCTCAGCTCTAATCTAGTGTCTCAGATTTAGCTCAGTTTTCACTCATTCTGTTGTGTAGAGCCAAAAGACGCTCGGCTAAACGCGGCAGCAACGTAAAAGGACAGCCCTTACCTATAGCACTACGTGATGCTCACGTTGGTAAGGGCTGTCCTTTCGGCAGAAAATAGAGTTCTATCGATCACTCAAAGCATGCACCTGACGGTTGGGGGAGGGTAGCCGAGGCCACCCTAGCAGTCTCACTCTATTTATCTGCATCTACAAACGGTAAACCACCGACGATAGATCTGCAATTAGTAGCGGTAGGAGCTACCACCCGAGTAGGAGCTGTCCCCTGGCTTGTGAATGATGAAGCCCATTACTTGACACTGCTTGATGTTGTCGAACCCGACGACGCGGACAAAGGAGTCGCGGTATTCGCTGCGGCATTCGTTGGCCTCGTTGAGGACTTCCTGCACGGAACCAGCACCGAATAGAGGTAGCTTCCACATGGTCCAGTAGGTTTCGGTAGGCTCTGCCGTTTCGTTAAACTCAATGGCAGGAATGAAGCCCTGGTCGATGATGTACTGAATCTGCTTGGCGATCTGCTGATCGCTCAGCGGTGGCAGATAGGACAGGGTTTCGTAACGACGCTCTTTTGGTAATGTCTTCATGGCGTATTGAAATAGGTTGGATAGGATAAGTGATTAATCTGGTCCCTCAGAAGCAGACGCCCCATCACTGGGATCTGATTCAGACGCTACGTCTGGCCGCTGTACTGGCTCCCCCAACGCCTCGCTAGAGCTTTCGGCATCGAGCTGCGTAATTCGCTCGAGATACTGACGACGGTGCTCCATGTTGGCCTGCTGAATTCCAGAGCACACCATTTCAGGCAAAAACTCTGTGATTTCATCGGCTAGATGGGCTCGGACCGTCATAATTCGAAAGGCCAGCGCCTGGTTTTCTCGCAGCAGCTCCCGCAAATAGACCTCTCCATCTTGAATTTTGTTCGTAGAGGAGAAGTTGTGGAGCCACATGGAAAGGGCTGGGTTTGTTTCGCGTAGCTGGGCTACAACGGTACGAATAGCGCGGTAGGTCAAGTAGCTGGTAACAGTCTTAGCGGTGTCTTTAGCAATCTGCTTCAGATCCATTGGGGACGTTGGCCCTGTGATGTGGAAGGATGTACGACCCGTGTAGTAAGGGCAAAACGATAGTTCTGCCCTTACTAAGTCATCATCAGACGGTGTCAACCGTCTCGAATTCGAACTTGATTTCCTTCCAAACTTCGCAGGCAACCGCCAGCTCAGGGCACCACTTGGCCGCTTCGCGGATGATGTCGCCGCCTTCGCGGTTGAGGTCACGGCCTTCGTTACGGGCCTGAACGCAAGCTTCCAGTGCAACCCGGTTGGCGGTTGCACCCGGTGCGTTACCCCAAGGGTGACCCAACGTACCACCACCGAACTGCAGCACGGAGTCGTCGCCGAAGATTTCCACCAGTGCAGGCATGTGCCACACGTGGATACCGCCGGAGGCAACGGCCATTACGCCAGGCATGGAGGCCCAGTCTTGGGTGAAGTAGATGCCGCGCTCGGGATCCTTCTCCACATAGTTCTCACGCAGCAGATCCACAAAGCCCATGGTGACGTTGCGATCGCCTTCGAGCTTACCCACAACGGTACCGGTGTGGATGTGGTCACCACCGGACATCCGCAGGCACTTAGCCAGCGTCCGGAAGTGCATGCCGTGGTTCTTCTGACGGTCGATGACCGCGTGCATGGCCCGGTGGATGTGGAGCAGCATGCCGTTGTCGCGGCACCAGTGAGCAAGGCTGGTGTTGGCGGTGAAGCCAGCGGTGATGAAGTCATGCATGATGATGGGCATTTCGAGCTCTTTGGCGAACTCGGCCCGCTTGAACATCTCTTCGCAGGTGGAGGCGGTGACGTTTAGGTAATGACCCTTGATCTCACCGGTCTCGGCCTGGGCCTTGTGGATGGCGTCTGCCACAAACAAGAAGCGATCGCGCCAGCGCTGGAACGGCTGGGAGTTGATGTTCTCGTCATCTTTGGTGAAGTCGAGACCGC
>JBARYO010000686.1:0-2606 GCA_049647905.1 Elainellaceae cyanobacterium
TGCGATCGCCGCTGGACCTGTTGGCGTGACTGTTCTAGATAGCGATCGCTACGGGGCTTTAGCAGAGTTGCTTCAGACAAAGCAATGGCAGCAAGCGGACGATGAAACCTATCGGCATCTCCTAGCAGCCTGTGCTCGCACGGATGAGGAATGGCTAGACCAAGCATCCATAGTCGAGGTCTGCCCTCGAGCCGCTCTACTCGCTATCGACCGGCTATGGCAACGGCACAGCAGTGGACGCTTTGGTTTCAGCGTTCAGCGCGAGATATTTCTCACGGCTGCGAGCCAACGTAGTCAGCCCACCCAAAAGCTCATGGCGTTTGGAAAGGAAGTTGACTGGTTGCTTTGGGACAATCCTCTCTTTGGTTTTAAGTATTATCGTCAGCTCACCTTCACGCTTGATGCCCCCCGGGGCCACTTGCCCGCAAAGTGGTTTTGGGAAATTCCCTGGCAGCAGGCTCTCAAGTGCGGTGGGCTTGGCATAGGGCGGGGTGGATGCGCCAAAGATGATGGTCTTCTCTCAGCCCTATACGACACCCTAGGAGATACTCAAGCCGTAGGTTAGTCAACGCCTACGCTGAGATGGCTCTAGTACTACCCCGAATAGAATGGGGCTTAGGGCGATCGCCTCAACGTTGTACTTCGTCTCAAGTCGGTTATGCTGGACTGGCAAATTTACGTTTATTTCCGCATGTAGGGAGCAGCTATGGCGACTAATCCACGCGTACTGTGCCTAGGTGAAATCCTATTCGACCTAATTTCTGACCAGCCAGGAGTTGCGTATGACGCTGTGACCTCCTGGACAGCTTATCCAGGAGGGGCACCAGCAAACGTGGCTTGCGCTCTGGCAAAGTTAGGCACACCAACAGGTTTTTTAGGTTGTGTCGGCACGGATCAGCCCGGACAAGAATTAGTTCAGTTGCTAGAGACTATCGGTGTCGTAACCGGAGGGATACAGCACCACCAGACCAGACCAACGCGGAAAATTTACGTGGTCCGGACCGCAGATGGCGATCGCCAATTTGTGGGCTTTGGCGATCGCGATACAGCAGACTTTGCCGATACCGCGCTTGAGGCAGACCAGCTATCGTCCAAAATGTTCGGTGGCGTAGCTTATCTCGTCCTTGGCACCCTAGAGCTACCCTATGAGGGGACGGCACAAGCTATTGAGAAGGCGCTAACCTTAGCAGAGCAACAGCAGGTCAAAATTGTGCTGGATGTCAACTGGCGACCTATGTTCTGGCCACAGCCCGATGAGGCCAAACCAGCAGTGCTGGAACTTGTCAAGCGCGCCAATATTCTCAAACTCTCTGATGAGGAGGCCGACTGGTTGTTCAGCACAACCGACCCCAGTGCGATCGCTGGGCAGCTTCCCGGTGTAGACGTAGTATTGGTCACAGCTGGAGAAAAAGGATGTGCTTATTGGATTCTAGGCCACCAAGGCGAGCGCGCCGCGTTTCGGGTCGCGGTGGAGGAAACCACAGGGGCAGGGGATAGCTTCCTGGCGGGGTTTCTGCATCAGCTTTGTCGCAATGGGCTCATGGCCATGGATGATGCGGACGCGGCCCAGGAGGCAGTAGCCTATGCCTGTGCTGTTGGGGCGCTGACGACAATGCAGCCTGGGGCGATTGCGGCGCAACCAACAGCGGCGCAAGTCGACTCGTTTTTGCAGGCCCAGAAAATTTCTTAACGTCAATAGCATCATGGGGACTGAAACAGAGCGTAAGTTTCTGGTAATCGGGGACGGCTGGCGATCGTCGTCGTCTGCTGTGTTCTACCGTCAGGGCTACATTCCGACGCAAAATCAGGCTACAGTCCGGGTCCGGCGTGCTGGAGATAGGGCGTACCTTACGGTCAAGGGACCAACGGTGGGGATTACCCGGGCGGAATACGAGTATGAGATTCCCTGTGACGATGCCGACGCCATGTTGAACAACCTGTGTCAGCATCCCCTGATTGAAAAACATCGTCACACGTTATCGTCAGACGGCGTTTTGTGGGAAGTAGACGAATTTCGAGGGGAGAATCAGGGCCTCATACTGGCAGAGGTAGAGCTGAGTGATCTAGATCAGCAGGTCACCTTGCCCGACTGGGTTGGGGAAGAGGTATCCCTCGACCCGCGCTATTTCAATGCCAATTTGGCTCGGCAGCCCTATGGAAGCTGGGCGGAAGCCTGCGGCCAACCCCGAACAGACAGTAGCTGAAACGGCGCGCCGTCTGCTGACAAGCTGTTGGCAGGCTTAAGGCACTTGGTCTCCATCACGCTCCGCGTTAGGCGTTGCCTGCGGATCTACCGCAGGTTGGACGTTATCCCCGACCTCGGCAACAGCAATAGGCACGGGGGGAGGTGAGGCCATTAGTCTTTGTGTTCCACAGCGATCGAGGACATCCTTGATCAGTGCCTCTTGAATCCAGGTCTTAGCCACAACCGTAAGCGGCAAGGCAAGAATGAGCCCCATTATGCCGAAGAAGGTAGTGAAAAAAACCTGGGCGCTCAGCGTGACTGCGGGCAGCAGCGCCACCTGCTTAGCCATGACGGCAGGACTGACCCAATAGCTCTCCAAATTTTGAATGAGCACATATAAGACAACGACAGCAATGACTTT
>JBARYO010000687.1:0-5685 GCA_049647905.1 Elainellaceae cyanobacterium
CTCAGTTCATGAAATAAAATATTAGTGACATCAATGCCCACTGAAGCGGCGGTCTGCCGAATACTTTCGACTCGCTGTGATAGAGCAATGCAGAGGGACGTTTCCCCAGCATCTACCCCTGCTTTAAGAAAGTGAAGCGCCAGGATAGTCTTGCCGGTTCCCGGCTCACCGTTGACAACGTATAGCTCTCCCTTTGGAAGACCGCCGCAGGTAATTCGATCGAGCAACGGAATGCCTGTCGAAGCTCTGATCGGTCCATCGCTTGTGCTTTCCATCGCCTTTTGGAATCACCTTTAAAGAGTAAGCTTCCTCATTCTGCTATAGATCTATCAACTCTGCTTAGCCTTTGTGTGGTTCGGGCTGCGGCAGCAAGGGGGCTAATTTTCCACCCTATCGGCATCATTTTTTGTTTCGCTGCGATCTGACCTTGCTCCCTGACAAGACAGCTCCTATTTCGCGTTGTCTTGAGATTTCTCCCACAGCCCTATACAAACGCGGTTTAATTGAAATGTTAGCTTAACATTCCTTAATCGCAACCATGGCCAGAGACTTACGGGGATTTCTAACTCAGCTGGAGCAGCGCGATCGCCTACACCGTATTACGGTGCCGGTGAACCCAGACTTAGAAATGGCCGAGATTGCCAATCGGGTGCTGCAGGCTGGTGGCCCCGCTCTGCTGTTCGAAAATGTGGTGGGATCGCCCTACAAAGTGGCCATCAATACGATAGGCACAGTGGAGCGGGCCTGCTGGGCCATGAACATGGAAGCGCCTGAAGAGCTAGAAACCTTAGGCAAGAAGCTGGGCATGCTGCAGCAGCCCAAGCCCCCCAAGAAGATTGGGCAGGCTGTTGAATTTGGCAAGCTGCTATTTGATGTAGTGCGAGCTAAGCCAGGGAGAGATCTGCTGCCGCCGTGCCATCAGGTGGTGATTAAAGAGGGGATAGACCTGAACAAAATTCCCATGATTCGCCCCTACCCTGGTGACGCAGGCAAAATCATTACCCTAGGTCTAGTCATTACCAAAGACTGTGAAACCGGTACCCCCAACGTCGGCGTCTATCGGCTACAGCTCCAGTCCGATACAACGATGACGGTGCATTGGCTCTCAGTGCGGGGCGGGGCGAGGCATTTGCGTAAGGCGGCGGAGCGGGGCAAAAAGCTGGAGGTGGCGATCGCCCTCGGCGTAGATCCGCTGATTATTATGGCGGCGGCTACTCCCATCCCGGTGGACCTATCAGAGTGGCTGTTTGCAGGGCTATACGGCGGCAGTGGCGTGAACCTGGCCAAGTGCAAAACCGTCGATTTAGAGGTGCCCGCCGACTCAGAATTTGTGCTGGAGGGAACCATCACTCCTGGTGAGATGCTGCCCGATGGCCCGTTTGGCGATCATATGGGCTACTACGGTGGGGTAGAAGACTCCCCGCTGGTACGGTTCCACTGCGTTACCCATCGCCGTGACCCCATCTATCTCACCACCTTCAGCGGTCGGCCCCCAAAGGAAGAAGCGATTATGGCGATCGCCCTCAACCGCATTTATACTCCCATTCTGCGGCAGCAGGTGTCGGAAATTGTGGACTTCTTTTTGCCGATGGAGGCGCTGAGCTATAAGGCGGCTATTATCTCCATCGACAAAGCGTATCCCGGTCAGGCGCGGCGGGCAGCTCTAGCATTTTGGAGTGCATTGCCCCAGTTTACCTATACCAAGTTTGTGATTGTGGTGGATAAGGATATCAACATCCGAGATCCGCGTCAGGTCGTCTGGGCCATTACGTCCAAGGTGGACCCGGTGCGAGATGTGTTTATTTTGCCGGAAACCCCCTTTGATACCCTAGACTTTGCCAGTGAGAAGGTTGGCCTTGGGGGGCGTATGGGCATTGACGCCACCACAAAGGTAGCCCCAGAAACTGACCATCCTTGGGGGGAGCCCCTCGCCTCCGATCCAGGGGTGGCTGAGGCCGTGAGCCAGCGATGGGCAGACTATGGCTTGGGAGAACTGAGCGACGTGGTGGACCCCAACCTGTTTGGGTACGAAGTGTGATAGCGGATCTAAATCTTGGCTCTGGTTTTAGGGCGCAGGTGCCACCGCATTGGCCCAACGGTTCACCTCTTGGACTAAATCGATTACTCTATATAGATAGTAGAGGCGATTCTAGACTGCGGCGTGGTTAACGTGAGCGTTATACGCTGCGTTGAAGCCCGATTGCCTACTGCATGAATTGTTAGCACTTTCGGATTCTAAACGTGCCCAAAGTCGGCATTATCTACAACGATATCAAGCCTGCCGCTTGCCGTGTTGCTAGCGAGTTGAACGGTAAGCTGAGTTCTAAGGGCTGGGAGGTCTGTCTGGCGACCGGTATGGGGGGGCTTTTGGGCTATTCGACGCCGGGGAAGCCACTATGTCATACTCCCTTCGATCAGCTCGCTCCACCCGGCTTTGATGGTGATATGACGTTTGCGATCGTTTTGGGTGGTGATGGTACCGTCCTGTCGAGCTTTCGACAGATTGCGCCCATGGGTATCCCAGTTCTAACGGTCAACACAGGGCATATGGGTTTTTTGACGGAAACCTATGTTACCCAGCTGTTTCAAGTCCTTGATGTACTCTTAGATGGAGAGTATCAAATCGAGTCTCGCTGCATGCTGATGGTGCAGGTGTTTCGAGAAGATAATATCGTTTGGGAGGTGCTAAGCCTGAATGAGATGGTGCTACACCGTGAGCCAATGACCTGTATGTGCCATTTCGAAATCAAGATTGGCCGCCATGCGCCTATCGATATTGCCGCTGATGGTGTTATCATCTCAACCCCAACGGGTTCAACGGCCTATGGTTTATCAGCTGGTGGTCCAGTCATCACGCCAGATGTCCCAGTGCTGCAGCTCGCGCCGATATGTCCCCACTCTTTGGGCTCCCGTGCCCTCGTCTTTAGCGATACTGAGCCGGTCTCCATTCATCCGGCGAACTCGGAGCGGCTGGCGCTAGTGGTTGACGGTAATGCCGGATGCTACGTGTCACCTAGCGATTTGGTTCAGGTCAAGCGATCGCCCTATGCCGCCAAATTCATTCGGTTGCGATCGCCGGAATTCTTCCATGTCTTGAGGGAAAAGCTAGGCTGGGGGCTACCCCATATTGCAAAGCCTGCCTCCGTTGAGCTGCCCTAATTTGGAATTGCCGTTATGTGTGCGACTCCAGCGACATCTCGAATTTTGCTGATTGAAAGCGACCAGGCCCTATCGCGCCAGATCCATGCTGACTTGATTGAGTCAGGCTATGATACGGCTGTTGCCACAGATGCTGCCCAAGGTTTGCAGCATGTTCAAGGGTTTCAGCCTGCGCTCATTGTCATCGATCGGATGCTGTCTGGTACCTCAGGTTTGACATTTTGCCGCCTGTTGCGTGAGCAGGGAATCCAGACGCCCGTGGTGCTGCTGATGGCCCGCGACGCTGTCGACGATCGCGCCGCCTGTCTTGACGTCGGTGCAGATGACTACTTTTTGAAGCCCTATCGCACTGATGACTTTTTAGCGGTGGTGAATCTCTATTTGCGTCCCCAGGAAAACGTTGTCGAGCAGCTCCGCTTTGGTGATTTGACCTTAGATGTGGCCGCCCGCCATGCCACACGCCGCAGTCGCGTAATCGAACTGACGATGAAAGAGTTCGAGTTGCTACGCTATTTCATGGAGCATCCCCGGACAGTACTGACGCGGGAACAGATTTTAGAGAATGTCTGGGGATATGACTTTATGGGTGAATCTAATGTTATCGAGGTCTACATTCGCTACCTGCGGCTCAAAATTGAGCAAGATAACGAGAAGCGTCTAATCCAGACAGTACGCGGTGTGGGCTATGTTCTGCGAGAATCGTAAGGCTATGAAAAATCTAATATTGGCGGCGATCGCCCTCAAAGGACGGGCCTTGGCCATTACCTTAGGGCTAGGGCTGTTCGCAGCGAGCTGTAGCACGGCCATCGTGCCACTGCCCCTATCGCCCCCAGCAGCAGCACCCCCAGCAGCGTCGCCCCCGGCTGTATCTACAAAAGATGCTCCCCTGGCATCATCTCCTTACCAAGGCCAAGTGTTACCTATTTCTGCCACCGTCGATATCCGAGGAACTCAAATTGCGCTGGAAGTGGCTGAAACCCCTGCTCAGCGCGCCACAGGTCTAATGTTTCGCCCTGAAATACCGGCTGACCGTGGCATGCTGTTTCCCTTCTCTCCGTCGCGTCCAGTCCAATTTTGGATGCGCAATGTCCAGGTTCCCTTAGATATGGTATTTTTGTACCAAGGTCGAGTGGAGGCGATCGCTGCCGAGGTGCCGCCCTGCACGACCTTGCCTTGCCCAACCTATGGTCCGCTGGTGGAGATCGACAATGTGATTGAGCTGCGTGGCGGGCGAGCTGAAGAGCTTGGTCTCCAAGTGGGCGATCGCCTCAGGATTGACCCTGTAGAACAGCTATAAGCTAAGCTGTCCCCAAGTTCGCTTTTGCCAAACCTGTTCAATATCACAAAACTTAAGGAAACTATCAGAATTTACTCATTTTGTTCATGTTCTGTATGGCAGAATGGGTTACCCTCTAAGGACTCGTGGTCAGCCTACGCTAGCGGTTGCCCAACGCTAAGGGCAATGGCGTCATGTTTCACGTAAAACTTCACCAAAATACCGGGCCATTTCTAAAATTGCCCACAGAGGCAATCTAATATGGATGGCGTTGTTTATACTACTGCTGTCTAACCGTGATGGACTAGGGTTGTGGACTGCCGTCGCAGCGTCGCAGCACTAGTGCTTCTCCATATCCAGTTCAGACGGCTCGATTTAAACATCTGGACATAAATAGCTTGACTTAGCGTCTGGAGTATCGATCGCCCAACGTGGATCCTAGTTCCATAGCTAGCGGCAGATGCTCTGCGCGATTTAACACCTGTAAACTTTACATTGGTTGAGAGTAGCCACTCTGCGTTATCAACACCCCACTTAAATAAATTTTTTACCTAAGAGATAAATCACATGACACCGACAACGTATTCAAAGCTCATTACATTTTTGCAAGAGGAACTTTCAATTTCCTCCTCCTCAATCTCTATTGCGCTGCGCCACAGTGAGCAAGATCCCGGTCCGCTGCCGATGATTCTATGGCAGTATGGCCTGATCACCTTAGAGCAGCTCGATCGCATCTTTGACTGGTTAGAAACGGCGTGATGCGGACCATCTGCTGCTCAGACCGTCTCTAGTACCATCTATAGCAATTTGTTGGACTGATGTTGTAGAAGGAGGCCTCGATGCCACGAATTCAGTTTAATGGGCAGGTATGCCCCCTGCTCACAAAACTTGTCCCAGCCCAGTGAAAGCGAGCCTGAAACGGTTCGCTTTCATCGTTTAAAAGCCAAGCTCATAACGCTATACCTCATGCCGGTGGGGGATGGCGAAAACACAGTTGGTTCAGCATCCTAAATACTGGATTGATCATCTCTCATCTTAGACAAGCGCGTGGTCAGAACTAAACAGCCGGGGGAGCGCCCCTAAGCGGCATCATTTACCTGTAGTCCCCCACTTATCAGCTCACTGCCAAAGATAATAACGCTATGGTCCATTTGGATTTATTGCAAATCCTGGTGATAATTACGTCTATAACGACGCTGCTTCTGACAGTAGCCGTAGTGCGGCAGAGCCGTACTCGAGCCGCATTGCTA
>JBARYO010000688.1:0-6082 GCA_049647905.1 Elainellaceae cyanobacterium
TTTTAGGCTCAATCCGACTGGCGGTTCCGCTCTTAGCGGCGATCGCTCTCATCTTAATTGGAGCGACGTTCTACGAATCGAACGTCGGCTCTGCCACCGTTCAAAGAGAGATCTACAAAAGCGCCTGGTTCGGCGGACTTATGTTTTTGCTGGCCATCAACCTGGGCATTTCTACAATGAGCCGGTATCCCTGGCGCGGACCCCGCAAAGTTGGTTTTGCCATTACCCATTGGGGTTTAATCATTATTATTGCCGGGTCCGCCGCTGTGATTCACCTCAGCACTGAAGGCATGCTGCTGGTGCGCACGGATAGCGGTCCCGGCGGTCAGATTCGCGTTGAGGGAGACCTGCTAGAAGTGGTATCGCCAGATCAAGCGCGGCAGCAAACGGATATCTTTATCAAGCCGGACGGCTCAGTGTATCCGGCCCAGTTTGGCGGACTCTCCCTGCTGGGCTACAGCGAGAATGCCATCAAAACCGTGCAGTTTGTAGAGGGTAGTAACGCCGAGAATTTGGCCATCAAGCTGCAGCTCCACAGCGATCGCATGGGGCAAACCCTGGAGCGATGGCTGGCGACAGCGCCCATGGGCTATGGCCAAATGGATGTTGGCCCGGCGCACCTAGAGCTAGTGCAGGCGGCAGACCGTACAGAACTGGCGCAGTTTCTTACCCCGCCTCAGGAGCCTCAGGGGGCTTATGGTGAGTTGACTCTGGGCGATCGCACCGTTGATGTTGAAAAATCTCTAGGCCAAACGCTGCAGCTGCGCGACGAGGTTGCCGCAGAGCTGGTCAACGTTTGGCCTGATTTCCGCCTGTCCTCTGGTCAACCAACCTCCGCGTCTACAGCATTTCGTAATCCGGCGGTGCAGGTAAATCTCACCCAAGGGGGTACGCGGGAGCGCTGGTTTATCTTCGCCAAGCCAGGGCTCCCCCCCGTCCGGTCTGGAGACGCGATCGCCCTTGAGGCCAGCTACGTGGCACCTGCAGAAATCGCATCAGACTACTTCCGCGTTGTGGCCACTCCCAACCATCAGCTGTTCTACGCCGCCCTTTCGTCTAAAGGCTTCAAATCAGGTGAGTTGAACGCTGGCGATGCGGTTGCTCCCGGCTGGGCCGACTTTCAAATTTCTTTGGCGCAGCAGCTTGACCACGCTCAAGTACAGCGCCAGGTGGTGCCCATGGCACCTGTGGCGGCGGGAGCTATGGCCAATGAGGGTGCCCCGGCACTTCAGGTCGCAGCTGGGGATCAAGACTTCTGGCTCCCCTGGGCAGAGCCCATGGCCCTAGAGACGCCACAGGGCGACTACTTTGCCGCCTTTAGCCCCAAGCGGCTGCAGCTTCCTTTCTACGTGAAGCTAGACGACTTTGTTGTGGAGCGTAACGAGGGCAGCGAGTCGGTGGCTATGTGGACCAGCCAGGTGACCCTGTTTGACCCCAAAACCGACACCGCCGTTCAGCGCTCAGTGTGGATGAACCACCCCACTTGGTTTCGCGGCTGGAAGCTGGCTCAAGCCTCCTGGAACCCCGGCGACCTGAAGCAGTCCACCCTGCAGCTAAAGCGAGAGCCCTGGTGGGTAACGGCCCTGACTTGGATTGGGTCGCTAATGGTGGTGACGGGTGTCGCCACCATGTTTTACGGCCCAGCACTGGCGAAGCGATCGCGAACGAAGGCTCAGCCCAAACCCCATCCTGAAGCGCCAACAGAGGATGTCGTAGATGAATTAACGCCAGAGCCCCAGCTCGTCGGCGCACCCACCCACCAGTAGCTATTGAGATAATCATGAAAGGGACTAACATCATTAAATTTCTGGTTGGATTGTGCTTGGGCTGCGTCCTGGTCATCCTTCCCCTAAGCCAGTTTCAGCCCGACGGCCTGGGCTCCCTCCGCACCCTGGCGGTGCAGCTCGACGGACGCAAAAAGCCCCTCGACACCGTTGCTAAAGAAACCACCGCCAAAATTTACGGGGCGACAACCTACCGCCACGACGAGAATGGGGAAGACGTTAAAGAGGACTATCTCACCACCTATCTAGGCATGTGGTTCAACACCCGAAACTGGAATGAAGCGCCTATTGTGCTGGTGAGCTATCGCCCTTTGAAGGAACGTGTAGGGCTTGAGCTTGAGCGTAAGCACTTCACCTTTCAGGAATTGATGACCAACCGGGAATTGGGGGCCATTGTTGGTGGTGCCCACCAGGCTGACGCGGCGGGAGCAGATCTCAGCCGGGATCAGCGAGAGGCACTGACCATTGAAAATCGGTTGAATCTGCTGTATCAGGCAGTGGGGGACAACAACCTACCGGTGGTGCCCCATCCTAGCGAGGGTCAGGGCAAGTGGGCCGGGCTAAATAACGCCCAGCAGCTCTACGAGCCAGAGGCGATCGCGCCAGTGATGGCTGAATTTGCCCTCATGCAGCAAACCCTGCTCAACGGCGGCATGACCCACCTGCCCCTGGTGGGTCCAATGGCAGAGGGGTTGAGGAACAGCCTCAAGCAGCTCAGCCCCGCTATCTATCCAGTCGATGGTGCCCTGGCCCGAGAGGTCCATTTCAACCACTTCCATCCCTTTGCCAAAGCTTGGTGGCTCTACGGCTTGGCCTTTGTTGTCATGCTCGCCGCCCTCTGGGTGAAACCTTGGAACCTCTATTGGAGCGCCATTGGCCTCTTCACGGCAGGTATTGGAGTGCAGAGCTACGGCTTTTTCCTCCGCATGCAAATTGCGGGGCGGCCTCCCGTCACCAACATGTATGAGTCGGTGGTGTGGGTCGGCTTCGGCATTGCGGCGATCGCCCTCCTGTTTGAACTCACCTCCCGGAGCCGCTACTATCTGCTGGCGGCAGCGCCCCTGGCTATGGTCTGTCTGATTCTGGCCGATAGCCTGCCCGCCGTACTGGATCCCAGCATTTCACCTCTAGTGCCCGTATTGCGGGATAACTTTTGGCTCAGCATCCATGTGCCCACCATCGCCCTGAGCTACGCCAGCTTTGCTTTGGCGCTAGGGCTAGGCCATGTGGCCTTGGGCAACTATCTCTTTGCGCCTACAGCCAAGACGCGCATCAAGACCTTATCTCAGCTCAATTACCGCGTACTGCAGGTGGGCGTACTGCTGCTGACGGCAGGCATTATTTTAGGTGGGATTTGGGCGCACTTCTCCTGGGGCCGCTTCTGGGGTTGGGATCCCAAAGAAACCTGGGCCTTAATTGCCCTACTCTGCTACCTCGCACCGCTCCACAGCCGACTGACAGGCTGGATGGGGGATTTTGGCATCAATGTGTCTAGCGTAGTGGCCTTCAATGCGGTGCTGATGGCCTGGTATGGCGTCAACTTCGTCTTGGGGACGGGGCTTCACAGCTATGGCTTTGGCACCGGGGGCTCGGCGCTGCTGATCGCTGGAATTGTGGGACTAGATCTTCTGTTTGTGGCGATCGCCACGGCACGGCACTATGGTTGGCTAAATCTCTGGAGCGATGGCCAAAGACCGGCTCCAATGGGCCATCACTTCAGCGCCAACCCTCAGAGCAATTCTGCCGACGGCATCGCTGTAGGCGATTGACTCCCTGAATCGTCGATACAGTATGATTTGGAGATTCTCTCAATATTCAGACCGGGGCGCTTAGCACCCCTGTGATCTATCACTCCACGGACACAGAAAGGAGCACGCTATGAAACGACGTGAATTTTTGAACTGGATTGGGGTTGGCGCTTTGGCCACCTCGCTGCCGGTGGCGATCGCCGCTTGCCAATCTGATACCGCGTCAACCGACACAGCACCAGCTGGGGAAGACACGGCCTCTGCTGAGATAGACTCCACGCCAGACGCCGATGGTTTTGCCGCTATCGGCACTGTCGCCGAGCTGGATGAGGGCAGCATTTCCAGCAAAAATTTCCAGGGCGAGCAGGTAGCGGTCGTTCGCGCCGCCGATGCCCAAGGCGTCGTAGCAGTTAACTCCCTTTGCACTCATCAAGGTTGCAGCGTAGCTTGGGATGGCGAAACCTTTGCTTGCCCCTGCCACGGCTCAAAGTTCTCTCCTGACGGCAGCGTCTTGGAAGGACCGGCGTCGGAACCATTGGGAACCTATGAGGCCAAAATCGACGGCGACCGGGTTTTGGTCAAAGTGTCGTGAGGACGAACCGGAGTAGTTAGAGCTTGCTCAGTCGCCGCAGACCAACTGCAACCAAAATCAAGATGCTATCGCCCTTACCACAGGCTAGTAGGAGCGGACAGCATCGCTTTTCCTTCGCTACCCGGTTATCTGCGCCGCTCGCTGGCACCAGGTTTTCAGCTAGGTCAAGTGCTGTGGAACACATTCGGCACCATCTTATCCATTTCTTAATACAAACCACAGCGCGTGTGAATTTATAGTGAAGTCGTCCGGATGTTAAGTCAACGGCCAAAAGCAAAGCCTATAGAATAAGCGTGACTGCATATGGCGCAGCTCTAGGGCTATATTTATAGACCTACGCTGCCTCAGCTCATACCCCCTAGGAGAGTCAGAAAATACGTGAGCATGTTCTCACGTATCCAAATTAACCATCAAAGCATTATTCTACAGACTAGATATTAAGACCCTAACTACATTGCTATACGAGGGAGCAAGCATAAGGCAGAACCAAAACCAGGCCGTTTTAGAGCGATCGTCAGTATTAGCGGATTACCAATGTTGACCAGTAATCCTAAAAATACTCTAGGTACAACATAAGCAATTCAGCCGTTTGTTAATTGTATCTCTTCAGGATAAAAAAATAAGCGTAGCGGTTAACAATTCGTATAAGGTTTCGTGATATCGGGTCGTTTACTAGGGGTGATCGAGTTATGTCAAGTACGCCACAGAGTGCTCAAAATTCTACCGTTTCGCCTGAGATTGATCTACACCACTCTCAAAGTTCTACCGTTCCGCCTGAGCTTGATCTACGCCGCTCTCAAAAATTTGCCAATTTACAGAAAGGGATAAAGCTGCGGTGGCTTCGTATTGCTAGTCTCCTCGGCGCTGATACGGTTGGCATCGTTCTCGCTTGTGGTACTGCCGGTGCGATCGCGTCTCAATCAAGCTTTGTATGGAGTCTGAAAGAAAACTCATACGGCGTCTTTACGGCTCTTGCTGTGACCTGGGGTATCTTCACTGCTCGCGGCCTTTATCAAGGCGGGAAAAGTCGTCGGGATTATGGTGCTATTGTCAGCTCCATCACAATAGTTATCATGCTTCTAGCCTTGATTGAGTTCTTCTACTCACCGACCCAAGGAATGTCGCGGCTATACGTTGCCCTCTCTTGGCTATTCAGCACCATACTAGTTTGCACCCTTCGTTTCGCCCTAGACAGTGCTGCCAATCGGGTTCGACAGCAGGGAATCGCGCGCTATCCGGCCTTCCTTATCGCCGACTCAGAGTATCAAAGTTCAACAACGAAAACTATTGATGCAACGCTTTCCTATACAGTCACCCATATCGACACCGCCAAATCTCTCGACCTAAATCAGCGAGATCTAACCTTTGCAAAGCTCCACGATATGAAAATTACTGAGGTGTTTGTTCATTGGGAAGCCATCAGAAATCGCTTATTTCTTTGTCAACGATTTCAGGCAGAAGGGGTAACCTTACATATCCTACTTGCTGAGCAAAACGTCTACGTCTGGGAACCTGAGTTCTCTCTTGTCAGCGGTGCACCCGCTATGTCATTTCATCCACCAGTATTGTCAGGTCTCGGATTTTGGATAAAACGTATATTCGACGTCTGCGCATCTAGCGCTATCCTCATCGTAGCTGCTCCCTTATATTTACTAATTTCCCTTCTTATATTTCTCGATTCTCCAGGTCCAGTATTCTACCGGCAGCCTAGAGTAGGGTTACGGGGTCAGCTCTTTCAAGTCTGGAAGTTCCGCACGATGGTAACTGACGCAGACAAACTGCAGAAGGAGCTAGAGTCCCGCAATGAGAACAAGGACGGGGTACTGTTCAAAATTAAGGACGATCCGCGCATCACTCAAGTCGGCAAAGTATTGAGGCAATACAGTCTCGATGAGCTTCCTCAGGTATTTAACGTTATTGTCGGCGAAATGAGTCTCGTTGGTCCTCGCCCTTTTCCC
>JBARYO010000689.1:0-1784 GCA_049647905.1 Elainellaceae cyanobacterium
GTTTTAAAGTCATGACCCAAGCCTCTGCCCATCCCGCTTTACCGCTGGTGCAATCCGGCCACCTCCATATCGCCGCCAGCGACTTCGACGCGCGCCCCATGAGCTACCTCACCCCCAACGGCGATCGCAGCGGCTATGAACCCGATTTAGCCAGAGCCGTCTGCGATCGCCTCGGGCTGACCCCGGTTTGGCATAACCTGCCTATGGCGGAGTTCTATACCTGCCTAGAGACGGGGCAATACGACGCTGTATGGTTCAATCAAGCCATCACGCCTGAGCGCCGAGAGAAGGTAATCTTTACCCAACCCTACGGACTGTTCGATGAAGCGGTGCTTATGCGTCGGGGGGGCAACATCGCCGCTGCGAAAGACCTGCGCGGTAAACGGGTTGGAGGCTTGGCCGACAGCACTAATATCGCTTTGGTGGAAGGCTTCCCAGAGGCGATCGCCGTTCCCTACCCCGGTAGCGACAAGGTGCTGCCCGAAATGCTGGATGCCTTGAGGGCTGGGGAAATCGATGCGCTGATCGACGATGAGCTGGTGCTGGTGGTGGCGGCGGAGGAAGACCCCAACTTAGAGCTGGCCTTTACCCTGCCGACCCGCGCGCCGTTTGCCATCGCCGTTTCGCCCGCTGACCCAGAGCTGCTGGCGGCGCTCGACGGGGCGATCGCCAAATTGCTGGCGGATGGCACCTTAGCGCAGCTGTGGGCCAAGTGGATTCCCTGGAAGCCATTCCCATTCAAATCAGCTGTTTGAACCATAACGTAACCCATGATACAAACTTGTTATAACAGGTTCGCTTTACTGGGGCCAGCGTCTCAACTATTGGAGCACCGATGGTCGCCACCCCAACCGCCTCAACAGGCCACAACGTCACCGATTCTGGCCCCACAGACCTCCAGGCCTACGTCAATGCCGAAGGCCGCAGCGACCTCGTAGCCCAGGTGCGCGCCAAAATCAAAGAGCTGGGCATCCAGTACATCTACTACCAGTTTGTCTCGGTGACGGGGCGCATTGTGGGCAAAGGCATCCCCGCTGACCATTGGGAAACCACCGCAGAAAACGGCTTTCAGCTGGTCTACGGCGCGACGGTGAATCTGGCCATCAACCGCCACCGCAACTATATGGGCTACGGCCCTGAGTCGGCAGAGCTGGTGGCCATCCCCGACCCAGAAACCTTCTGCCAACTGCCCTGGGACAAGCGGGTGGCGCGGGTCTACTGCGTCTGCTTCCGCAACCGCGAGGAAGTGGAAGATGCGGGCGCGTTCCTCACCGCCGACTGTCGCGGTAACCTGAAGCGCCTTAGCGCTGAGTTTCAGGCTACCCACGGCCTGCACCTGCGCCACGGCTGCGAGCCGGAGATGATGTGGCTCAAAAAAGGGCCGGACGGCAAGCCCGATGGGGGCGTCACCAAGCCCAACTGCTACCACATCGACCAGTTTGAAGAGCTGCGCCCAGTGTTTCTGCGGGTGATTGAATATAGCCGCGCCATGGGCCTAGACATGATCCAAGGCGACCATGAGGACGCGCCGGGTCAGCTCGAGCTGAACTTTATGTATGACGACGCCCTGCGCACCTGCGATCGCCTCACCACCTACCGGCAAATCTGCGCCCAAGTGGCCCGCGAGTTTAATCTAATTGCCTGCTTCATGTCCAAGCCCTTTTTAGGGGTGTCAGCCTCGGGCTGTCACCACAACCTCTCGCTGTGGAAGGGGGGCAGCGAGAAAGTCAGCACATTTGACCTAGACACCTTGCCAGGACTAGAAGAGAACTTTACGTATCTCA
>JBARYO010000690.1:0-12548 GCA_049647905.1 Elainellaceae cyanobacterium
CTGCTGCAACGCTTCAGCGGTGATGCCAGAGTCAACCGGCTGCGGGGCCGAGATCTGGGCTCGCTGCTCAGCGGCGCTGAACAGCGAGGGCTGGTGGTGGGATGGCTCCATCGTCAATAGCAGCCTATGAGCTAAAGGGCTATGGTCAATGGTACCCTCAGCTTGGCAGCTGAGGCTAAGCCGGGTAGATCCGCAGGCGGCGGTTGGGCTCCTCCCCAAAACTCGACGATTTCAGCCGGTAATGCTCTACTAGCTCATGCTGCATCTTACGGATATCAGCGGAGCGGGGCAGTAGTTCCACCGGTTGGCCATTAGGCAGCACAACGTGCTCTACAGCAAGGCGGGTTTCCTCCAATGCCTCAATCTCATCTTCACCGCCGCTGCGGGAGAATAGATTGATGTTGATGGGCTCCGCTGGACTATCGTCAAGGCGCAGCATGCGCCGCATAGCCCGAATAATCTGCGGCACGCTGTTGGACTTGACCGTGTAGATGGGAATCTGACGGACTTTGGCCAGATGGCGCAGCTTGGAGTGGTTTTTAATGTGCGATCGCAGCGCCAGCACCACATCGGCATGGTCTAGATCCTTGGTCAATACCAGCGGCATCTCCATCGTGTGCATGACCTGCTCTAGATTCTGCCGACTGACGCCGTAGGGGTAGACATGCCGGGGCAAGTCCTGCCCCTCGGGGCCGATGGTCGGCCCCAGCGATGCCTCCGACTCCATCTGCTCCAGGGAGTCGTTGAGCATCTGATCAAAATTTTGGCGTGGGCTAATGGGGGTGGGGTGAATGCGCTGGTCATCGCTGAAGGGGAGCGGTGTCATATGCCCAGAGCTGCGCCAGCCCGTTGCTCCCACAGCCTGTCCACTTCCCGGACGAGACCGCAGCGATCGCGTTTTACCCGGCTTTGCCTCAGCAAGTTCCTGAGTAATTTGGACCTTGCCAGAGTCCTGCACCGTTCGTACCTGTGGATTGGGGAGGCGGTTGCGCAGCAGCAGATCGATAGTGTCAGAAACCGGCTCATGCACGACCCAGCGATAGCGCTCTAACATCTCAATGGCAATGTCAAACGTTGGCGGGGCCTTGCGCTCCAGCACGCTTTTTTGGCTCCCGCGCCGCCGGGCCTCGTCATCTCCCAAAGTGACGGATTGAATCCCGCCAACCAAATCGGACAGCGTAGGGTTCTTAATCAGGTTCTCGATTTGGTTACCGTGGGCTGTCCCCACCAGCTGCACCCCCCGCTCGGCGATGGTGCGGGCTGCTAGCGCCTCCAGCTCGGTACCGATTTCGTCGATCACAATGACTTCGGGCATGTGGTTTTCCACCGCCTCGATCATGACCTGGTGCTGTAGTTCAGGTCGTGCCACCTGCATCCGTCGTGCCCGACCAATGGCCGGATGGGGGATATCCCCGTCGCCCGCGATCTCGTTAGAGGTATCGATGATGACGACCCGTTTGTCAAAGTCATCCGCCAGCACCCGAGCAATCTCCCGCAGCGCCGTGGTTTTACCCACGCCAGGGCGGCCCAGCAGCAGCATTGACTGCCCTGTGCCCACCAAATCCCGAATCATGCCGATGGTGCCAAATACGGCCCGCCCGACGCGACAGGTTAGGCCAACAACGTCACCGGCCCGGTTGCGCATGGCGCTGATGCGGTGTAAGGTTCGCTCAATGCCAGCCCGATTGTCACCGCTGAACATGCCGATGCGTTCGGTGCAGTAGAGCAGATCTGCGCTCGATATCGGAATATCTGACAAATATTCCGCGCGGTCGGAAAAGCGCGCTTCGGGCCGACGGCCTAAGTCCAGCACCACCTCAATCAAGCGATCGCGCTGGGCGTGCTGCTCAATCACACGACGGATAGACTGAGGCAGGACTTCAATCAGCTGGTCAAGATCATCTGCAGCAACCCGCTCAATAACCTCCAGCTGGGGAAGCTGTAGAGGTTCAGGTTGAGGGCTAGAGTCTTGAGGTAGGAAATTACCGGTGAACGCCATAAAATTAGAATCAACAGAGTAAATAACGACTACGACAACGGCAGCAGCGACGCTGCACTAGCGTATAACGCGAGCAGGATAGACCTCCGATGTACCAGATTGCTCAATAGACGTCGCCAGCAGTCCACTGGCATCCTTCACCTGAGAAACAAGATTGTGGGCGATCGCCACCGCCTGCCAGAGCAGATCGGAGTGGTCCTCTAGCCGCGCTGGCCCAAGCTGCTCTAGCAGCGGCAGAACCTGAGCGCGAGCATAGCTTCCGTAGGCAACACCTGCAATGGGCAGCGGGGGCTGTCCGGCAGCGCGTTGCTCCGTCTGCAGGCGTTGTAGGGCAGGAATCGTGTGGTGATTCGTTCCGCCCGCGAGCTGAATGTGGCCCGGCAGCCCGGCCTCAGCCACTTTTTGGGCCAGCTTCAACGTGGCATGGGTAGTGCCAATGCCCAAATCCCCGCTCATTGGTCGCCCATCGACTTGCCATATAACCAGGCAAGACAGTGGCAACATCAGCCGGTACAGGGCTCGAAGATACTCTACTACCCCTTCCCCATCAGGGCAGCTGATGGCGATCAGCTTCAGCCGATTTGCAGAGGATGCAATAGCCTGATGCCAAAGGCTATGGAAGTGGTCGTAATGCCCTACCTGCGTATGAATTTCGACGGCATCAACTTCGGCTGCGAGCAAGGGTGCTATGGCGGCAGGGGCAATGCGATGGGACTGAGCCGTGATGTAGCCCCATGGGCAGAGGGTGAGGCAGCGGCCACAGCCGTAGCAGCGCTCAGAAAGCACCCCAGGGCTATTGCCCTCGAAGGTAATCGCCTCTGCCGGACATACCGCTTCGCAGGGACGCGGGCAATCAGATGGGCATTGATCTGGATCAAATGCGGCTTTACGAAAGTGTGGGTCATCGCCGTCATTGAGGCTGACCATAAGCCAGGGCATTTGAGGCCGAAACCCACGGTGATGGGCCTCAGACGCAAGATGGGCGATCGCGCCTTGAGCACTACGAACAGCAGATACCACAGCGGCATCAGCGGCAATGTCGACACAATCGGCACCCGCCAACCCGTAGGCGAGGGCTAAGCTTCTTACCGCAGGACGATGCTGAAAACTAGCGCCACAAATGAGCTTAAACCAGCACCTGCGCTGAAGCGAGCGTAGGGGATAATGCACATTAGTCACCCCTATATGCTAATAGGTTCTCGTTAGAAAAGCGAGTTCTTGAGTCGAATTGCACGATTACGAAGCAGTAGGATCCCGGATTCCGACAACTGCTCAGGGGCAACAGTGGTCTAATCCGAAGTGTCGTTTAGCCACCGCCATAAATTTGCCATAAATTTACTGAGCTGCTCTGTTCAGGCGATTGGTGCTACATCAGCACCACACCAATGATGGCCAATAGCGCTGCAATCCCGTAAAACGCCAAGACAACCTGCAGCTCACTCCACCCGGACAGCTCTAGATGATGGTGCAGCGGTGCCATCTTAAACAGACGCTTGCCGACGCCATTCTCGTCTTTGGTGGCCTTGTAATACCCTACCTGCAGCAGCACAGACACCGTCTCAGCCAAAAAGATACCGCTCACTATCAGCAGCCCAAACAGACTATGCCCCAAAAGACCAATGGCCGCCATGGCACCACCGAGGGCAAGGGACCCGGTATCGCCCATAAACACGCGGGCCGGGTGGCGGTTGTATACCAAGAAGCCGATACAGGCTCCAGCCATGCAGAGACTGAATAGAGCCAAATCGAGGTTATCAGATGCTATTATCCCGGCTAGACCAAGGAAGGCGATCGCCCCCGTCCCCCCCATGAGGCCGTCCAAACCATCGGTGAGGTTTGTAGCATTGCTTTGAGCCACGGGCACAAACCCCGCTACCAGCCAAAACAGCCAGCCAAGGGGTAGAACAACGCCGGGTAAGGCCACCGTTGTGATATCACTCGGTTGCGTAGCGAATAGCCATAGGCAAAAAAGGATGCCAACTATGAGCTGTAGCACCAATTTGACCTTGGGTGAAATGCCCTTGTTCGATCGCCGTCGAATGACCTGCCAGTCGTCCACCCAGCCAATTGCAGCGAAGGCAAGGGTCACAGCGCTGGCCACCAACACTGGAGGCGAAGCGGTCGTTAACAGTATCGCCACAGCGACACCGACAGGCACAAAAAAGATGCCCCCCATGGTTGGGGTCCCGGCTTTAGCCAAGTGAGACTGGGGGCCCTCTTCTCGAATAAACTGTCCGGCCTTGAGGGCCTGCAGCGCCGGAACGGCCCAATACCCGATGGCCGCCGTTAGCCCTGACGAGAGCAGTAGGGCAGCGAGGCCATAGCTACTAACGGTGGGATACTGAACTCCCAACACAAAACTTACCGCGATCGCGCTTGTAGCCAGGACAATGAGCAGCGCCGTTCCCGAAAGCAGACCTACTGTAACTGGCTTAGTTGTCGCACCCACAGGTTCTCCTCACATTGGCAGCTCGACGGTCTGTCATCTGCGTGACGTAAGCCAAATACCGTCGATTTGGCATCACAGCTCATAAACGTTTAATCTGAATTCTACCCGTTTTAGCGCACCTGCTGAAAACGGTCGCCGAGGGCATCTCGGGTTTTTAGCCCTGGAGCAAGCCGATTTACCAATCCATATCTGATATCTACAAACGTTGGGATTTCTTAAAGCCTGGTGGTAAAGTTACTCGGATTGAGTAGACTGTAATCGACCCGGCTCCTGCCGATTTGTGAATTGCGATGTGCCTGTTCTCTCTACCCGCCTGCGTAGATCATGAGCATAGGTTCCGACAGACCGTAGCTTCGCATTGGCTGATGAAGGGCTTGTGAATTAGTCGGTAATTGAACCCGCACTGCACATATTCCTCGCTCTGCTCTATTTTTTATATTGACTATTTACTTAGACACCGTTACGGGAGCTATCTAGATGAATTCTGAACTGTGGCAGCGCTATCAAGATTGGCTGTATTACCATGACAGCCTAGATTTTTATGTTGATATTAGCCGCATGCGGTTCACAGAGGAGCAGGTAGTTGCCCTAACTCCGTCGTTTGAAAAAGCATTCGACGACATGGCCGCCCTCGAAGCGGGCGCGATCGCCAACCCTGATGAAGACCGCATGGTGGGGCACTACTGGCTGCGTAACCCTGACATTGCGCCAAATGCTGAGCTAGCGCGAGAGGTGACCGATACCCTAGAGCGAATTAAAACCTTTGCCGCCAAAATTCATGCCGGAGAGATTCGCCCACCCCAAGCGCAGACCTTCACCGATGTTCTCTCTATCGGCATTGGGGGATCAGCGCTAGGACCACAGTTTGTTTCCTCCGCTCTAGCGGGCATCCATCCGCCCATGGGCCTCCATTTTATCGATAACAGTGATCCTGCCGGGATTAGCCGGACCCTGGCTCAGCTCAAGGATCGCCTCACCAGTACGCTGGTAATTACCATCTCTAAGTCAGGCGGCACCCCGGAGACGCGCAACGGCATGCTGGAAGTTAAGCATGCCTACGAAGTGCGCAGTCTCAACTTTGCTCAGCACGCCGTCGCCGTCACCGGAGAAGGGAGCAAACTCGATCAGCAGGCCCAGCGCGAAGGCTGGCTGGCCCGCTTCCCCATGCATGATTGGGTGGGGGGGCGCACGTCTGAGATGTCGGCGGTGGGGCTGCTGCCAGCAGCGCTGCAGGGTATCGACATCCAGGCAATTTTGGACGGCGCTCGCGCTATGGATGAGGTAACTCGCAATCGCGCCATAAAAGGCAACCCAGCGGCGCTGCTAGCCTTAGCCTGGTATGTTTCAGGCGACGGCAAGGGCAAAAAAGACATGGTGATTTTGCCCTACAAAGATAGCCTACTGCTGTTTAGCCGCTATCTGCAGCAGCTGGTGATGGAGTCTTTGGGTAAGGAGACCGACCTCAATGGCAACGTTGTCCATCAAGGCATCGCCGTCTACGGCAACAAGGGGTCAACGGACCAGCATGCCTATGTCCAGCAGCTGCGCGAGGGGGTCAACAACTTCTTCGTCACATTTGTCGAAGTCTTAGAAGACGGAAAAGAGTCCCCTATTCAAGTGGAACCCGGCGTTACCAGCGGCGACTACCTTTCAGGATTGCTACAGGGCACGCGCCAGGCGCTGTACGAGAACGACCGCGACTCCGTCACTGTAACTATTCCCCGCGTAACGCCCTACACCGTAGGGGCACTAATTGCGCTTTACGATCGTGCTGTAGGCTTCTATGCCTCCCTAGTCAATATCAATGCGTACCATCAGCCCGGTGTGGAAGCGGGTAAGAAGGCAGCAGCATCTATCCTGACGCTGCAAACCCAGGTTGTTGACGTCCTCAGATCAGCTCCAGGATTCTTGTCTCTAGCGGATCTGGCGGCAAAGGTGGACGCGAGCGATCGCATCGAAACCATTTACAAAATTGTTCGGCACTTGGCCGCCAATGATCGCGGCATTACCCTAACTGGAGCAGTGTCAGACTTAGACTCGCTTAGGGTGAAA
Source organism: Elainellaceae cyanobacterium (assembly GCA_049647905.1). GTDB lineage: Bacteria > Cyanobacteriota > Cyanobacteriia > CAKZMO01 > CAKZMO01 > JBCCAG01. The sequence continues at coordinate 6,501 of JBARYO010000690.1, forward strand.
GGGTAACCCATGTCGATCAGTTCCGACAGCGGTAGCCTGTCTTCTAAACCAGACCAGATTCAGAATCTACAGGCCCAAATCGCGCAGCTTGAGGCTGAAAATCAGCTGCTCCAGTACCAAGTGGTGACGGATGATCTGACGGGTATCTACAACCGCCGTGGCTTCAATATTTCTTTGTCACAGGAGTGGCGACGGTGCATTCGCAGGCAGGAGCCTATGAGCCTGATTTTGATCGACATCGACCACTTTCGAGCGTACAACGATCAAAAGGGGCGTGCTGGTGGTGACATGCTGTTACGCCACCTCGCTCAAGTGTTCATCTCGATTCCCAAGCGAGCAGGGGATATCATTGCCCGCTATGGCGACGATGAATTTGCCTGTATTCTGTCCGATACCGATGGCCGTGGAGCAGATATTTTGGCCTCAACGATGCGGGCCCGCGCTAACCACGCTGGCGTTTCCATTTCGACAGGCATCGCGAGCACGGTTCCTAGCCAGGATCAAGAGCCAGAGCTATTAGTTGAGGCGGCAGATGGAGCCCTGCACCGGGCCAAGCAGCAAGGCCACAATCAGGTTGTGGTGGTCTCAGTAAGCTAATCACATCGTCCCGCGAAACAGCCCTTGGGGCCGCAGCACTAACACTATCACCATCAGCAACAGCGCTACCCCAACCTTATATTCGGCTGGAAACCAGTATGTACTCAGCTCCTGGGTAATACCAATCACATAGGCCGCAGCGATCGCCCCATAGGGGTTGCCGATGCCGCCCAAGATGACCGAAGCAAACAGAGGCAAAATCAAAAACCAGCCCATATTGGGACGCACCACCGTAATCAGACCGTACATGCTGCCGCCCAGGGCCGTCAGCCCAGCAGCAATTACCCAGGTCCACAGCACGATGGCCTCAACGTTGATGCCGGTCACCCGCGCTAGGTCGATGTTGTCTGCCACGGCCCGCATGGCTTTACCAAGCTTGGTGTAGCGCAGCAGGATATGTAGCCCTGCGATCGCTAGCAGCGCTAAACCCAAAACAACGACACGGTAGTAGGCGAGGCGAATGCCCCCCACGTCTAGCGCTCCGGCTACGGGAATATTGTAGGCTTGGTTGCTAGCCCCGCTCACCAAAATGATGCCGTTGCGCAGAAATAGCGCTAGGCCGATGGAAATAATAATCAGCGTGGTGGATGAGGCGCGGCGATCGCGCATGGGCTGCCAAATCACCTTTTCTGTAATGAGAGCAACGCCGATGGTTGTCACCATGCCCAGTCCCACTGCTACCCATAGCCCTATACCCAAGGCATTGAACCCCAACGTGCAGTAGGCTCCCAGGGTCATGAAGTCGCCGTGGGCAAAGTTGGCTAGCCGTAAAATACCGTATACCAGGGTCAACCCAACGGCTGCGAGGGCGATAATGCTGCCCACCGCGATACCATTGACCAGAAGCTGAATCAGTACGGGGTCCATAGACAAGCGATGAGGTGCTGTGGAAGACTTCAGTATTGTACGAGCCCCCGACTCGTTTCGGGCTTGCGCTATCCCATCTATTACGTCCTTAATCGCCGATTACCGCACCTATGAGCTGGCACTACCCCTATCCCGACCTCGTGGCTGGAACGCTGCTCAAACGGTACAAACGCTTTTTAGCCGATATTGAGCTAGAGACCGGCGAAACTGTTACAGCCCACTGCCCCAACACCGGCCCCATGACCGGCGTATCGCAGGTCGGCAGCGCCGTTTTGCTATCCCGCAGCGATAATCCTAAGCGCAAGCTGGCTTACACCTGGGAGGCGATTCATACCGATGGGGTGTGGGTGGGGGTGAACACGGCGCTGCCCAACCGGGTGGTGAAGTCGGCTCTAGAAGCGCAGGTGTTTTCTGAGCTAACGCCCTACGCCGGGATTAAGAGCGAGGTCCCCTACGGTGAGGACCGCAAAAGTCGCGTTGACTTCTTGCTAACGTCGCCAGACAAGCCCCCTGTCTATTTGGAGGTGAAGAATGCTACTTGGACCGACGGGGAAACCTGCGCTCTGTTTCCCGACACAGTAACCACGCGGGGGCAAAAGCATCTGCGGGAGCTGACTAACCTGCTGCCCGACGCGCGGGCCGTAATGCTCTATTTTATCAACCGGGGAGACTGCACGACGTTTTCCCCAGGGGATACCACTGACCCTGAATATGGGGCGCTGCTGCGGGCTGGGGTGGCCCAGGGGCTAGAGGTGCTGCCCTGTCGGTTTGAGGTGACGCCCTCGGGGATGCAGTATTTGGGCTTGGCAACCCTGGTGCTTTAGCAATGGCTAGCATTTATAGCGCTAGTTGAGCAACAGAGTACGATACATGTTCTAGACTGAGCCAGGCGTATCACCGCTATGACTACCGGCAGCGACATTCTAATCCTCTCCAACGGGCCGGGCGAAATCTCGACCTGGGTTCGCCCTGTGGTGCAGGCGCTGCGGCAGCAGCTGGGGCAGGACCGCAGCCACGTCCGCATTTCCCTCGTATTGTCCCCCTGCCCTAACGCCAGCGGCAAAGAAGTGGCGATCGCCCAGCGGTATCCCGAAATCGACCGGATTCAGAGCGCGGCTCACTTCTTCCCTTTTTTGCTCTGGGGCAAAACCCAGGAGCGCTGGGACTGGCGCGATCGCGGCGTGGTGGTGTTTCTTGGCGGTGACCAAATTTTTCCTATCTTGGTTGGGCGGCGGCTAGGCTACCGCACTGTTATTTATGGAGAATGGGACACGCGGTGGCACCGTTGGGGCGATCGCTACGGGGTGATGAATGCAGGGCTATTAGAGCAGGTTCCGGCCCAATACCGGCACAAGGCCACCGTTATCGGGGATCTCATGGCCGATAACGCCAGTAGCGCTGACGGGGCCGACTCCGATGCACACTCCTCTACGCCCCTGGTGGGCCTACTTCCCGGCTCAAAACCCGCCAAGCTCAACCAGGGGGTGCCCTTCTGCTTGGCGATCGCCGCCCATATTCACCAGGTGCGCCCCGAGGTGCGTTTCATCCTGCCAGTAGCCCCCACCTTAGAGCCAAAGGCACTGACAGGATACGCTGACCCCCAGATCAACCCGCTAGTGCGGCAGTTAGGCTCACCCACGGCAACCCTAACCCAGGGCACCCCTCCCACGCTGGAGCTAAGCGGTGGCGGCACCGTTGCGCTTCACACTGAGTTCCCGGCTTACAGCGCCCTGCGCCAGTGTCAAATTTGCGTCACCACGGTGGGCGCTAACACAGCAGAGCTAGGGGCGCTGGGGGTGCCGATGCTGGTGCTAATTCCCACCCAGCAGCTGGACGCCATGCGGGCCTGGGATGGCATACCAGGGCTGCTGGTGAATTTGCCCGGTGTGGGTAGTCTGTTTGCCAGGATGGTCAACGCCTGGTTTCTGCGTAAAAAACGGCTGCTGGCTTGGCCTAACATCTGGGCCGGAGAGGAAATTGTACCGGAGCTGGTGGGGCAGCTGCAGCCCCAAGCGATCGCCCAGGGCATTCTGACCCTGCTAGACACCCCCGAAGCGCTGGCGGAGATGAGGCATCGTCTGCGGCGATCGCGGGGAGAAACCGGTGCAGCCACGCGCTTGGCGTCCATTGTTCGTGAGGTGCTCGGCTCTGGGGCATCAGGGACGTAGATCTGCTAGAAACTCTGGCATGGTTAGGACATGGAAGTAAATCAGGCCCGACACTACTACGGTGTAGAGGGTAGAACCGACAAATCCGAGCAGCAGGTCGCGCTTGAGATTCCGGCTGCCGTCAGTGAGAAATACATCCATAGTGCCAAACTGCATCATGACGATGCCAAGCACGTTTGAGAGCCAGTAGCCGACGATGGTGCCAGGGAAAAACCAGCTGCTGTTGATCCAGCTGACGCCATATCCGAAGACCAGGGCGATCGGCAAGTTGAAAAACAGATCGTTCCACCAGGATAGGGGAGAGAGCATGTAGCCAATGCTCACGAGGGTGCCGCCGCGCAGCGTTTTGAGCCAGGTCATGGGACTGAAAGCGTGGAGATTTAGGACTATTGATGACTATGATTATTTTATGGTGCTATTGCCCGATAGCCACAGCGTTCAGTTGTGTGTTGCGGCGATGGTCCTGAATCGAAACTAAGCGATTTGCATCTCGATCCCAAAGAATAAACTTAGCGCAAGCTGGCATATCTTTAATCTGGAGAATCTTCACCCCTGTGAGGAGATGGCTGTTGGCCTGATGACAAGCCTTGAGGTTGTAGTTGGGAATTCTCTCAGACAGATGATGGATATTGTGGTAGCCAATACTGGCCGTAAACCACTCTAGAACAGCCGACATCTTGAGATAACTGCTGCCCTCAATGGCCCCACGCACATAGCTCCAACCGTCTGTTCTATGGGCGTAGGAGCCTTCAAAATTATGCTGTATGAAGAAGAGATAAATGAATACGGCAGCGGAAAACGCTAAAACGACAGCGTACAGGCTGAGAAACAGCGCTGTCCCAATGTAGTGACACAGAAGAACCCAGCTACCCACGACGCAGATATTGTTAAAGAGTAAATCCCAGAATTCTGCAGCGGTATACCAATGCTTGGATTGATAGGATGAAACGATCTGAGGCAGGCTCGTTTTCGTACCTTTCTTGAGGCAGTCCAAGCTATGGGAAATGAAACCAATGGTGCCTGCAATTAGCGCGACTCGTGGCTTGATTGCCAAATAGAAAAACCCACCGGGCAATAGCATTAGAGGATGCCTAATCGCGGCATAGCGCCACTGCGCTGAGGGGGGCAGCTGCTCAAAGTCATTCGTGGAAATTAGCGCCGATGGCCCTCGATATCGTTCCCAGTCTCCGTTGGTTTTGTGATGGAAGGCATGGCCTCTAGACCAAGGGTATTGAGGAATGGCGTTGAGAACTCCTAAGGCAAACCCAACGGCTCTATTAGCTTTCTTAGCGGTGAAGAGGGAGTAGTGACCGCAGTCATGCATCAGGGAAAAGCACCGCGTCGAAAACAGCACCATCAGTACCATGACCGGGGGCAATAGCCATGGCGCTACTGGCGCTGCTTTAACGGCTAAGATCCACAGGGCAATGTAGGGAACAACTGTATTTAGGATCTGAACCGTCGCCCGAAGGTTATTACTCTTCATATAGGGCTGCAGCGTGAAGTCTGCCTTTTGAACCGGCATGGTCATAGCTTTGTCGAAATTATTTTACTTGACAGGTCTACTCACCATAACAGCTCTGAAATGAACTACACCACAAAGTCGTTGGTGTTTTCGAGGGGCGGGTACGAACCAGACAAATCCGCTTCACAGATGTGAAGATTATGGGTGTTAAGACTGAACAGACCTCGTAGCTAAACATGAACAAACAGAGCTGGATTAAGAAGCTATCGCTAGTGGAGCATGTCGAAGGCGGCTACTTTTCAGAGACCTACCGCGCCGCTGAGACCATGACGACCCCCCGAGATGGGGGCGATCGCGCGGTGATGACCTCCATCTACTACCTGCTCACCGACGATCGTCCTGTGGACCACCTGCATCAGAACAAATCCGACATCATGCATTACTTCCACACTGGATCGCCCATCACCTATCTTCTGGTGGACCCAGAAGGTCAGCTTCAAAAAATCAAGCTGGGGCTAAATCTAGATCAAGGAGAGGTGCCCCAGCTGCTGGTGCCTAGCGGCTATTGGAAAGCAGCGGTGCTAGAAGCAGGCGAGTACGGCCTTTTGGGAGAAGCTGTCGCTCCGGGCTTCGACTACCGAGATATGGCGATCGCCACAGAGAAAGGGCTTCAAGCACAATTTCCGGCGCAATTTTCTAGCCTGTGGCCTGAACTAGCCCCCTATGTAAAGGCCAAAGGGTAGCCACGTAATATAGGCCAGGTGGTCTAAAAACCTGTCTCCCGTTAGAAGAGAGGCAACGTATCGCTTTGCTAAGGTATCTATCTGTTCACGTTTATGACTAGATACAAGCTTTATGGCTGATGCTACAACACGATCCCAGCAAATAGACAAGCTGCGGGAGTTAATCAAAGATATTGAAACCTCTATGCTGACCACGGTTGCCGACAAC
>JBARYO010000691.1:0-9167 GCA_049647905.1 Elainellaceae cyanobacterium
ACCACAAACCATCACCAGAAGCGGCAGCTGGTAGAACTGGCGATTCAGCGGTTGACCCGCCGCCTGAATCAGCCAGTTTCAAAGATTCATCCCCTCACCCTCTGGGCAGGATTGGGAGACCCAATGCAGGGCGCGGTTGCAGCGCTTGCCTTGGGGGCCAGCCGCACTGTAGGCGTCTTGCTGGCGGGGGGGACCCAAATGCTAGCGGTTTATCGTCTCATGGTCGCGATCGCCCAGGCCAATCAGCTATCATGGGAGCCGTCTCGCGTTGTCGTTGGCACGACCCGCTGGGTCACTGATGATCCGACTGGAGACACCCTGGGGTTAGCCAGGGCCATTGACGCCCCGCTCCTGACCTCTGAACTTAGTTTTGCAGCCTCCCGCCACCCACAGCTACAGGCCTATGAAGCAGGATTCGTGAAGGAAGGCGTCGGTGCAGGCGGATGCGCGATCGCAGCTTACCTGCATCAGGGCTGGGGACAGCAGGAACTCTTGGCGGCAGTTGAAGCACTCTTAGACCCCTGATCTAGGTCCTTTAGCCAGTATCACTGAGAACAGTTGGGCTAGCTTTTGATGCGACAGTCCAGCAGCTGTTCTTCGAGGGCCGCGATGCGATTGTACGCAGCTGTAAGCTGTGCCATCAACCGCTGAGTTTGCACTTCCGGAGACAGAGTACCCTCAGCGTAGCTAGAATCGATGTCGACGTAGGCATTATCAGCCAAAATATCCTTGTGGTGTGGACGGGGAGTGGTCTTAGAATAAACCGCTCGAGGATTACGGGCCTCTTCTGGAACGGAGACCGCAATCGGAGCTTGGTGTACCGGCTGGAGGCTGAGCGCCGTCAGAGTATCGGAAACGCGTGCATCAAGCTGCTCGACGGCCCCTTGCAGCACATCAAGTTTGACGCTTAGACTATTGATTTGATCTTGCATTAATTCACTCTGGATGCCTTCAACATGTGCAGTCGTGATGTTACAGCGCCCGTTGAGCTATAGAGTATGGTGAAATGTTCTAGACCCCGCGCTTAGCGCAGGGTCTAGAACGCACCTTTGCCCTAGCCGATGTGGCGACTGCTATACATGTACGATTATCCTAATCATGTTTCCTAAATTAGCGACGAGTATTCCCAAATGATTTAAGTATTCCACTGAATTTAAGATTTGAATCTGTCGCCAATTTTGTAGAAAATTACGTCAAACAAAGTAAAACGAGTAAACCCTGGTAGCAATGAATTTTAAGGGCCACAACGTGCCAGCGTAGAACAGCCCGGAATGCCGCCATTGAGCGGTCATTGCGCCATGTATTGCATCGCAGCAGGGCATCAAACAATTATTTTCCACAAGTAAAATAGTATGCCGCTAATGTCTAATCGGTCCTAGGGCTGAATATAGCGGTTTCGCGTCCAGTGAGGTATTGCCAGAAGCTCAAGGTCTTTGAATTCTTACGTATCCATGCCCTTCACTCGATCTGAAAATGCTATAGACCCCTCAATATCCTCTGAAATCAGCGACACAACCGCTTATGCAGACTAGACTGGAGGGTGTTAGCCGCAATGTAGATACGCTGTCGAGATTATGCTGGATTTTGAGCAATTCTTTTCTGAATGCGCAGGATTTTGGGCTACCGAAAGAACCTACCATTCAATACAAGATGCCGATGTAGAGCGATCGCATACGACATTCCAGGTAGACAAGCTCACGTCTGTCGACAAGCAGAAAATGATTTCAGGGCTTGCGGCGATGGAAATTCCCTCCCACGGCATCTCCTTTTCTCCAAAGCTTCTCGCGTCGATTGTCATCCTCAACAGTGGCCCTGCCGATCTTCCCTGTCCAGGGTTTTCAATTGCGTTCGATACCAAATCGGAGCGCGGGGAAACCGTTTCTATGGCGCTAAATGCCCTATTCATCCCTGACACCTATTTCTCAACAGCGTCTGGTGAGTCGGTGGTGCCCTTACCGCTGGCCGCTGAAGTCGACCCCAGTGACGGCTTGATTCAAGGGGTGTACCTGCGGGACCGGGGCTATTATGAGTCAAGCGCGATCGCCGGTTGGTTTACGTATCAGCCCACGCGGCAAACCTTGGAAATGACAACCCACTACAGCCGTTCGGTTGCGGTGGATCAGATGCGGTTTATTACGCCGACGCTGCGGCTGCGGACCATTGTGACCTACCAGCGGCCTGAGGCAGATGACCAAGCGCCTAGCGTCATCAGCTTGGTCGGTTTTGGTGTTGAGCATAAGTCTGAAGCCGAGTAGGATGGCTCTTTGATAGGATGTGTTAGCCCAAGCAATATGCTGACCCCAGCATAAACTCCGGCACAATTACTTGTTATCGCAAGGGGCAGTAGAGTTTGGCCGATCGATTTTCTAACCAGCCGGCTTACTGCGGACGGCGATCGCTACTGGTGTCTTCTGCGGCACTAGCGTTAGGTCTTGCCGGATGCAATCCGCGGACCTATCCCCTCACCGTCTATCTGCTGGAGGGAGCAGTTCCTCCTACATTACTCAACGACTTCAGCCGTCAGGCTGGGACAGTCCAGTTTAAAAACGAGTCCCAACTGTCAGCATTGTTTGACGAGCTGCAGCGGATGGGGAGCAGTACCACCAAGCCGTCCTCAAGCGGAGATCCGATCAAGAATACGCCCGCTACAACGTCTCTTGTATCTCTGGGGGACTACTGGCTGACAGCAGCCATTCAGGCCGATCTCATTCGTCCACTTTCTGTGGAGACAGTGCCAGGCTGGTCCCGTCTGCCGCAGCAATGGCAGCGACTCGTAACCCGAAATGCCTCAGGGTATCTGGATGACGATGGCAAGGTGTGGGGGGCTCCCTACAGAATGGGGAGTTTGGTGATAGCGTATCGGCGAGCGGAACTTGCAGCCCATGGTGGCCCACCACAGGACTGGCGAGACTTGTGGCGTCCTGAGCTTGGCGGCAAAATATCAATGCTCGACAGCGCCCGCACCGTTATCGGTGTGGCGTTAAAAGCGCTGGGGGCAGATCCCAACGCAGCTGAGCTCGGCAACATTGCTGGTTTGACCGCAAAACTGACGGCGCTGCACCAGCAGGTAAAGCTCTACAGCTCTGAAGCTTATTTGCAGCCGCTTTTGTTGGACGATGTTTGGCTAGCGGTGGGTTGGTCAACTGATATCTTGCCCCTAGTACGCCGTAACCCAAGGCTAGCAGTGATGGTACCGCAGTCCGGGACGCTTACCACTAGCGACATTTGGGTGCAGCCGTCAGCGGCTACCGCCGTTGATGGCTTGGATTTAGCCGCTCAGTGGATCAGCTTTCTTTGGCAGCCAGAGATCGCCACTCGTCTTTCCTTACTCAATACGGGGGTGTCACCCCTGCTTCTTAACCAAGCACGGGGGAACCTGCCATCGGCCCTACAAACAGACGCCGTGCTGCTTCCTAAAAAGGAGGTTATCGATCGGAGTGCTGCCATTTTGCCTCTACCCCCCAGCGTCGCCGAGGCATACAGCACGCTTTGGGTAGAAACGCGTCAAACCGTCAGCACGACAGCGCGTCAAAACTCAAATGGTCCCCGTGGCGCTTGAATCCCCACAGCCTCTAAATCGACTTGGCAGATGAACTGGTCGAGATTGGGCTGAATTGTCTCGGGATGTGAGGGCACCTCAGAAACCAAAGCGTCATTGGCAGCACCAGGTTCATCCGGCAACGCGCAAAGATAGGTTCCCAACAGGCTCCCCTGAGCCGTGAAGATGCGAGTGCTGTAGCCAAATTGAAGCGCCGCAACGCCAAACTGATGGATAAACTGATATTGCTCGATGTAAGAGTACAGCCCCCACAACTGGCGATCGACGACTAAATCAACTCGGCGGGGTTTACCATCTTCGCCCGTATGAGCGATCCACTGCTCTAGGAGCTTACCGCCATACTGCTGCTCCGCCCACCATAGGCTTGGCAACGTCAGCTGGCTATCCTCCACCGTATCGCGGGTCACCACAGCCCGTCCTGATAGATCAGCGTCGGGCAGCAGCAGGTCAAGCTCCAGGGGATAGAGGCCCGCCTCTCGTGACAGACCGTCTGTCGCGATCGCACCTAGCGCCACCGGGCCTACCAGGCTAAGGGCAATACTTCCAGCTACAATGCCTAGAATGCAAGCCCTAGGACGCTTATTCAGCAAGCTCGCCATCATAGCCCAACAGACCTAAATTAAATAAACGAGGGCTGATGTCTAACGAGACTCAGGAACTCTTCCCTAGTCTTTTGATCCTCTTGGAAAACCCCCACCATGGCGCTGGTGACAGTCCATGAGCCAGGCTTTTGCACCCCACGCATCACCATACACATGTGGGTTGCTTCCATCACAACAGCAACACCTTGGGGATCAAGTATTTCCTCTACCGTTTCTGCAATCTGGCGCGTTAGACGCTCCTGCACCTGCAGCCGTCGAGAAAACATTTCTACAATGCGGGCCAGCTTACTGAGGCCAACAACACGCTGATTAGGGATGTAGGCAACATGTACCTTGCCCATAAACGGCAGCATGTGATGCTCACACAGGCTAAAAACAGCGATGTCTCGCACGAGAACCATCTCGTTATGACCTTCGTCAAATATCGCCCCGTTAACCAAATCTTCTAGAGATTGATTGTAGCCGCTGGTGAGAAACTGCATCGCTTCCGCAACCCGCTTTGGCGTCTTGAGCAATCCCTCTCGCTCCGGGTCTTCCCCAACACCAATCAGCAGCGATCGCACCGCATCCATCATTTGCTCTTGGGTGTCATCAACGGGCGGTTTCACTGTGATCGGCCGGCCGTTGCTTGTGTTGCGATCAGGACGGGGGGTTAAGGATGGATTTTGGCCAGTGGGAGACGCAGCCTCATTCCGGCCCGTATCGTTGGCTTCGTCAAATGAAGTAGTCATAGTCAGGTCAAAAGTGTAAAAGAGAAAGAATGTGATAACACAGGAGCAGCATCAATGGCCTGCCTTGTGGTCGTTGGCAGAGTCACCAACGTTGAGAGCAAATGGCGCTGCACCTCTCGAAGCGCTGAGCCTACAGGGCTCCGCCGCCTGGCATAATCTTTATGTCCTCAATGACGGCATGTTGAGGCAAGGTCACGCAGTGGACTATGGCTTGGGCCACAATATCAGGGGTCAACATTTTTGAGCGGTCGAAATCAGCATGAACAGTGTCACTGTCCCAAATTGGGGTATTGACAGCGCCGGGTGACAGCGTCACCACACGAACGCCGTCATCTCGAGACTCTGTAGCGAAGGCTTTGGACAGCATGATCATCCCGGCTTTGCTGACGCTATACGCTCCCCACTCGGGGAACGCCTGATACCCAGCGATGGAAGCGATATTGACAATGGTGCCCTGGTGGCGATCGCGCATGTGGGGGAGAATGGCCTGCGTGCAGAGAAATGGGCTGGTTAGATTTAGGTCCATCACATGCTGCCAATCGCTGAGAGACATCTCGTCTAGCCTCCCAGTGTAGCCCATACCAGCGTTGTTAATCAGCACGTCAATAGCACCACAGGTCTGGATGATAGTCTCGATAGTCGATCTCACATCATCGACACGAGACAGATCAAATGGAAATACCTCGACCGACACCCCATGGGTTCGAGCCTCATCAGCGACCTGATCTAAAGCCTCCTTTGAGCGGCTAACTACCGCTAGATCAAACCCCGCTTGAGCCAGGGCTAGGGCCGTCGCGCGACCAATACCGCTGCTTGCTCCCGTGATAAGAGCATATTTTTGAAGTGAGCCCACCATTCAGGTTACTTGGTTAACGATATGCCCTGGTTAGCATAACATTATTGCCGGGAGCGTCGGCTACAGCAAAATGTGCCCTAACCGTGGTAAAGCAACTCAACACCAGTAAACCAATGGTGGTGGCACCTTGTTTCAGCGGTTGTGCGGACCGTGACTCAATCTGGGATCTCAGCGAATCGACCGATTCGGCGAAACTTCTGGTAGCGCTCTTCTCGACGTTGGGCCGAACTCATCTGATCGAGAACGCCTAGATTCCGAACTAGCGCCTGCTTGAGGGTGTTGGTAGCCTGGATCGGTGCGGCATGGGCACCGCCTGTCGGTTCAGGTAAACATTCGTCCAAAATACCAAGCTCTTCTAAATCAGCCGCCGTGATTTTGAGCGCTTCTGCCGCCTCTGCAGAGCGGCCTGCATCTTTCCACAAAATCGCAGCACAGGCTTCTGGGCTAGCCACGGTGTACACCGAATGCTCAAACATCAGCAGCCGGTCCCCGACTCCTATCCCTAGCGCGCCACCAGATCCGCCTTCACCAATCACAGTGCAGATAATGGGAACGTTGAGGCGAAACATCTCCCTCAGATTGTAGGCAATCGCCTCGCCCTGTCCTAAGCGCTCGGCCTCCAACCCCGCCCAAGCCCCCGGAGTGTCGATGAAGGTGAACACCGGCATGCCGAAGCGATCGGCGTGGTTCATTAAGCGCATCGCTTTACGGTAGCCCCCTGGAGACGCCATGCCAAAGTTGCGGGCCACGTTGTCCTTAGTGTCGCGGCCTTTCTGATGGCCCAGCATCACCACAGGCCGTCCGTCCACCCGAGCAATACCGCCAACCAAAGCCGGATCATCCGTCCCTGTCGTGCGATCGCCGTGAAGTTCAACCCACTCGTCGCTGATGGACTGAATGTAGTCCAACGTGCTGGGACGACGGGGGTGACGCGCCACCTGTAGCCGCTGAGCCGGCGTCAACGTGCTGAAGATTTCGTGGCGCAGCTGGTCAGCGCGGGTCTCCAACTGGTCAATTTCCTCAGAGACATCGACGTTGTTTTCGTCGGCCAGCTCGCGAATCTGCATGATGCGCGTTTCCAAGTCAGCGAGAGGCTTTTCGAAGTCGAGCAGGATTGGTTTTCGTTCCGTGGTAGCCATAGCGGCGTGGAGGATTGTGGCGTTGGGTGAGTATTGTGATATAGCTGAGTCTGTTAGTGGAGCGCGAGCTTCGGCGCAGAGCCCAGTAACTTTTGAGTATAGGGGTGCTGCGGCGCATTAAACAACTCTGTCGCTTCGGCCACCTCAACAATCTGACCAGCCTGCATCACCGCAATGCGATCGCAGAAGAACCGAGCCACCCATAGATCGTGAGTGATAAAGAGGTAGGTGAGATCGAACTCATTTTTCAGGGCGAGCATCAGCTCTAAAATTTGGGTTTGAATGCTGGCATCTAACATACTGACGGGCTCGTCACAGATGACTAGGTTGGGCTGGGTAATCAGGGCACGGGCAATGGCTACCCGCTGCTGTTGCCCGCCGGATATTGCCTTGGGGTACCGGTGATAAAACGCAGAAGCCGGCGTCAAGCCCACCGTCTCTAGCATATGCATCACGGCGTCTTGCGTAGACCCAGTACCGTCCGCTGTGATGTTGTGGATTAAAAGCGGCTCAGCGATCGCGCGCCCGATAGTCATCAGCGGGTTGAGACAGGCATGGGGATCTTGAAAGATCATCTGTAAGTGTCGCCGCAGGGGCCGCAGCGCCGATAGAGACAGCGTCGTCAGGTCTTGTCCTCGGAACATCACTTGCCCTGAAGTGGGCCGCACCAGCTGGAGAATAGCGCGGGATAGGGTGCTTTTGCCGCAGCCCGATTCGCCTACTAACCCCAAAATTTCCCCTGAGTTCAGCGTGAGGTTAACCCCATCCACTGCCTTGACTACAGCGTGCTGGCCCCGCAGCCGCGACAGCAGCGGCTGCGGCAGCGCATAATGCTGCACAAGATCTATTACTTGCAGCAGGGGAATAGGGGCTGGTCCCCATGGAGAAACTGTGGTTGGGGATGTTGTCGCTACGGATTCTGCATCGTCTTGCAGCCGCATAGCGGCATCCCGCAGCGATCGCGTGTAGGAATGTTGGGGCTGGCGCAGCACCTGCTGAGCGTTCCCGGTTTCAACGATTTCGCCTGCCAGCATGACGGCAATGCGATCGCAGTATTCCGCCACCAGCGATAGATCGTGGGAAATTAGGATCAGGGCCATCTGCCGCTCGTCGCACAGCCGCACCAGCTCCTGCAAAATCTCGGCAGCGACCGTTACGTCGAGGCTAGTGGTAGGCTCATCGGCCACAATCAGCTTGGGGTTGAGCAGCAGCGCGAGGGCGATCGCCACCCGCTGCCGCATACCGCCGCTAAACTCATGGGGATATTGGTTTTGCCGATCTACAGAAATGCGCACCGCCTCGAAGGTTGCCCTGACGCGGGCAGTCGCCTCATTGTGGGAGACATGGGGCTCATGGGCTTTTAGAGTTTCCAGGCAGTGTTGACCCACGGTCATGACGGGGTTCAAGCGGGTCATGGGGTCTTGGAACACGAGGGCGACGGCTTCACCGCGAAATTGTCGCAGCCGCTGGGGGGAGAAGTCGAGGACGGATTCGCCGTTGAAGTAGACTTGACCAGAAATCTGGGTGGAGGGGGGAAGGAGCCGCATAATGGCGCGACCGAGGGTAGATTTCCCGCAGCCAGATTCCCCCACAAGACCAATGCGATCGCCTTTGTGGAGCGTCAGTGAGATTTGCTTAAGGGCACGGTGATCAGTGGAGGGGGCTGCTGATGCATCGGTCGAGGCTTGGTCTAGTTGGCGGTAGGCGACATCTATAGTCTCAACCTGCAGCAGTGGATCGCTCATTGGCGGTGGTGTCCTTGTCTAACCCCATTGCGCTGTCATTATACGGTGCGGCCCTTGCGACATGGACGCGAAAGATACTATCTCTGGCAGGTAGGAATTATCTCCTAGGGCAATGTATGGGTTAGCATGACAGCTAAAGGTTTATAGAGCTGGTTCATCGGCATGCAAGCGTTGAAAAAAATCCTCGCAGGGTTCTTCCTGCTAGCGGGCCTACCTATTTTGTTTGTGGGCGCTGCAGATTTGCTCGATAGTGACGAATCGCGGGAGGCTAAAGAAGGGGCCCTGGCGGCTATAGGATTTTTTGGATTGCCCTCGGTCGCGATCGCCGCCGGATTGCTCGTCAACTTGCGCCAACAGGAGCAGCGCCAGCACCAGCAGTCAACCCTAGACCAAGAACAATTTTTTTTACAGCTGCTCCATCAACAAAGCGGTGAAATGTCAGTCGTGGATTTTGCGCTAGCCGCCAAGATTCCGATAGATGATGCAAAAGAGTATTTAGATCAAAAAGCGAAGCAGCTTGATGCCAGCTTTGAGG
>JBARYO010000692.1:0-2131 GCA_049647905.1 Elainellaceae cyanobacterium
AGGCGATTCATCTGGCGTCGCCAACGCCCTAGGCAATATCGGAGCAGCGCTAATCGCTCTTGAGCGGTACACAGAAGCAATGCAAGCCTGGCAAACCGCGCTCAGCCTTTTGAAAGATCTTGGTGCCCGCGAAACGGAGGCTTATTTACTCAGCAACATTGCCAAGTTCTACTCTGGTTTTGGGCTACTCCAACCCGCCCAAGACTATTGCAGTCAGGCATTAAAGCTTGCGAGACAGATGAATCTGCCTTTGCTGGAAACCTGTCTAGCACTACAAGAGGAGCTGGAGCGAAAGGTGGGCGAGCAAACCACCGGTGAGTAGACCGATGGCGAAAGGGGCAGCAATTACGGACAGCTTGTCACGCGGGAAGTAGCGATCGCTATCGGGAGCACGTCATCCGCTAGCGAGAGAATTAAAGTCAAGCTGATGGTTGAGATAGGCGCAGCGTAGCGCCAATATCTGGGGCACGTTCTGTGCCTTCCACTGGGCACCTGTAACCTGCACTCTAGCGTCAATCTGCTTGATGAGTGACTCGACTGCCCCTGAGCCAATGGGTAATCCTTCTTGCTGGTAGTAGCTGTAATTGACAATACGGCTGCGGTGACCCTCCAAATAGACTCTAAAGCGACGAGCCTGCTCTGAGTTAAGGCCATCGAACAGCTCGAGGGTTTCATCCACCTTGCCCTGCCACAACAGGACTCTTGCCTTTGCAAGGCGCTTGAGGGAACCCCCCACCTTATGCAGGTTCTCCATCAAGTGATACCAGTCCAACACCTCATCACGCTTTGGAATTGCCTCCACTTGGCCGAACAAAGACCAGATGCCGCTATGGCCATCCCCCAAGCAGAAGACAACACTAGCGTAAGCCAGAGCATTCATCCAATCTAGCAGCGCCGGGTTGTCATTAAACCAAGCCATGCCACCGCCATCGCCATCAATGCGGACCGCCTTATACTGCTTCCACTCACTTGGCTCTCCCTTAGGCGTCACAAGCCGTACCATGCCACCGTCAAGCGCTACCTCGCTGACTGGGCCATCTGTTGAGGCCGCAGCGATAGGATTGCGAGCAACAATACGCTCTACGGTTTTGGCGCTGACTTTCATTCCTGTCAAAAGCTCGACATCACCACTGGCGCTGGCATACGAGCCTTTCGCTCCCATCGATAGGCAGCACAGCTCCATCAGTGGACTTTGCTGTACCCTTGGTTTTACCCCAAGTCGCTTTGCTTGCCCTCGTCCCACCTCCATCGTCCCCAAAACGCTGTTTAGCTTTCGGGTTTCGCCTTCTTCTGAGCCGACACGAGTGTTGATAAAAAAATGCCTAACTCAGGCGACACATGGCTTTGCAGCTGACTGCGAACGGTTTGCTCGATTTCTGCCATGCTATTCATGCTCATCCCTTTAGCCTCGGCATCATCGTAGAGAATCTGAGCTATGGCTGTCACATGCTGTTCCATTTGCTCGCGTTGTTCTGGTGTCATGGGGAGGTTTGGTAGAGTACGCTGACCCCATTATATTTTTATACCGCTAGCGGATGACGTGCTCCCATCGCTATCAGCGGTGACATCAACAGTTCGTGGCTCCTCGGACACCACAGGATTTTGGTCGCTGACCGGCTGCCCCCATATTCGGAGTCGCGCCACCTGGATAGGCACCCAATCCGATAGCTCAAACACCAGCTGCACCTCGTTCTCTGGCGGTACCTCAAACAGCAGTCGCTGATTGCCTACCACCGCCAGCCGCGCCACCTCGACGTCATTAATCCCATCCACGGAGGCGATCGCCTGCAGCAGCCCCACCTTTCCTGGATTGGTGGTTGTGGTGACTTCGACGATGAAGCGATCGCCTTGATAGGTCTGGTCACTCTTGAAGCGGCGGGTAGGTGAGAAACGGGTGTCAATCAGTAGTTCCATCACAATTGGTCTATCTTCTGTTCAATACGGCTGAGGGTGGCGAGAATGTCATCTGCTGCTGCGGCCTGCTGCACCTCCCAGATTCGAATCAGCATCCTGGTCTGGCTGAGCCAGGGATGGGGGTAGAACCGCAGGCGGTAGTCGGAGTAAAGTTCAACCGCGCTCAACGTCAGCACTTGACGGACATTCAGCAGGACAGGCTGGCTATCAATCAGCG
>JBARYO010000693.1:0-1735 GCA_049647905.1 Elainellaceae cyanobacterium
TGGCGATGTGGGCGGCAGGGCCGCCAAAGGCGATCGCCCCCAAGCGAAAAAACACCACCGCAAGTTCCTTGAGCGATGTCGATGCTGGCGCTGGCGATGGGTCGGTAGTAGGGACAGACGGACGGTCAGTAGCCATGGATAGGAAGAGAGATGATTTCGCGCACTTTACCAGCTGTAGGTTAAGGGCAGGTTGAGAATCGACTGCTCCCTATAGCGCTAAAGCTCCCGACGGCTCAAAATGGCGCTGGCGAGCGTCAGCACCAATATTATGTATAGAACACCGTACAGGGCATGGCCCGCCAGCGTTGCTGGGTCAGGTAATAGGTCCATACCGTACACCGCCTGGTTACGCCAGTTGAGGCGAGAGAGATCGGGCAGCACCAAATACAAAACCTCAACGATACGCCCCATGGCTGGGCTATCGGTGATTTGACTTAGGGCAATCAGGTCTGGACTTAGTTGACCAATAAGATAGACCGCCAGTGTCATGAGAATAGCAAGCAGAGAGCCTGTCAAAAGACTCACTAAAATCGCGATCGCCACGACGAGGGAAAGCTCAAGTATGGTGTACCCAATCGACAGCAGCAGACTCCCCCAGGGATAGGAGATTCCGCTCAGGGTCAGCTGAAGCAGGTAGACCAGGGTCATGGCCCCTACTACAGTCCCGAGCACTGCTGTGAGCCCCAGATGTTTCCCGAAAATCAGGTCGGCAGGGGTGACTGGCTTGACCAGCAGTAGGTAGATGGTGCGCTTGGATATTTCGGTGGTGATGAGGGTTGTGCCGACAACAATTGCCGTCGTCACCCCAACGATGGCGATCGCCCCCAGCCCTACATCTAAAAGAATTTTGTCTTGGGTATTGGCGGCCACCTGGGGCAGCAGCGCCGCTAGAAGCACTAAGCCTAGGGCATATAGCGCAATTAAATACAGAATGCGATCGCGAATCACCTCACGAAAGACATTAGCGGCGATCGCCAGAACTCGAGCTAGGGACATCGACCTACGTCTCAGCCTGCGTGGCGTCACCGCACTCTAGTCGGCTCAGCTGCTCACCACTGGGGGTCTCCAATGCCGTAACCTGGCAGGTTTTATAAATGGAGCGGTTAGCAGTACTGGCAGATCCAGGCGGTCCAGGCGTGAACGGCGGCAGCACATTGAGCTGGAATGTCAGTGGTGAGGGAGAAAATTGTCCAATTTCCAGCGCCCAGTCTGGACTGCTGTTGGCCCTGACAAGCGCTTGGTCAAACTGGGCATTGAGTTCGTCGATAAGAACTGGATCCATCTGCAGAGTTCGCCGAATCTCTGGTACAGGAAGAGTTTCAAGCCGTTTTGCCACAACGGATTCAGCGATATCAGCCACTCTGGGGTTAATGGGAGGTTGTGAATCAGAGTTTCCATCTGGGCGATTCCCCGGAACCGCGTTAGGACGGCCATTTGAGGTAGCGTCGGCATCCTGCTCCAAGCTTGGCAACATAGAGCTAAAGGCTCCCCGATAGCCCTGCACCCAATCTTGTCCCCGAAAGTAGAATTGAGTCCAGCAGCTCACCAACAGGCTGGCCAGCACGATAATCAGCAGGTGCTGCCGCTCCGCCACCTTGGGTATGCTGTAGCCCGTTTTGAGGCTGATGCAGCGGGGGAAGACATAGAAGGCAGCTGCTACAACAGGCCATAGAATCAGCGCCGGTCTTAGGGTATTGCCAAACCAGATCTGAAACAGAAAGGCGCAGACAATGGC
>JBARYO010000694.1:0-6067 GCA_049647905.1 Elainellaceae cyanobacterium
GGCCCTAGCTGGCTTCTTTGCGGTGCTCGTGTTCCTCGGCCCTGTGGCAAAGTCCGCGCAGTTTCCGCTCCATGTGTGGCTACCAGACGCCATGGAGGGTCCAACGCCCATCTCAGCGCTGATTCACGCGGCAACGATGGTGGCAGCGGGGGTATTTCTAATCGCCCGCATGTTCCCCATGTTCGAGGCACTGCCTGGGGCTATGGATGTCATTGCCTGGACTGGAGCCGTCACGGCCTTCTTGGGGGCTAGCATTGCCCTCACCCAGAACGACATCAAGAAGGGTCTGGCTTACTCCACTATGTCTCAACTGGGCTATATGGTCATGGCCATGGGCGTGGGCGCTTACACCGCTGGATTATTCCACCTCATGACCCATGCCTACTTCAAAGCCATGCTGTTTCTCGGCTCTGGCTCGGTAATCCACGGGATGGAAGATGTGGTAGGCCACGATCCTGCCCTAGCGCAGGACATGCGGCTGATGGGCGGCCTACGCCGCTACATGCCAATAACGGCAATCACCTTCTTGGTGGGCACCCTGGCCATCTGCGGCATTCCGCCCTTTGCAGGATTCTGGTCCAAGGACGAGATTCTGGGGTCTACCTTCGGCGTTAGCCCTATTCTGTGGGGTATCGGCTGGCTCACCGCTGGTGCAACGGCTTTCTATATGTTCCGCATGTACTTCATGACGTTTGAAGGCGAGTTTCGGGGGCAAGACGAGGGGATTCGTCAGCAGCTGACGCGAGAAAAGCTGCAGCGAATGGGGCTGACATTCGGTCCGGGTGCCATGGATCCGCAAGAGCTGGCGGTGAGTGAGGCCCATGGCGCAGGCCATGACGAGAGCCACGATGCCCATGGCGACGATCATGGTGGTGACCATGGCGGCCACGGCGACGTCCCCCATGAGTCTCCATTGGCCATGACGTTTCCGTTGATGGTCCTTGCTATCCCCTCAATGCTGATTGGTCTGGTGGGTACGCCATTTGCCAACTATTTTGAGGAATTCATTCATGCTCCTGGCGAAACCGCTGATCTGCTAGCGCATGCCAGTGAGTTTGAGTGGAGTGAGTTCATAATCATGGGCGGTAGCTCGGTTGGTATTGCCCTCATCGGCATCACCCTGGCTTCACTGATGTACCGGCAGCGCACCATTAATCCGGGGGCGATCGCCGACAGCATTCGTCCGCTGTACAACCTCTCCCTCAACAAGTGGTACATCGACGAAATCTACAACGCTGTTTTTGTTAAGGGCGTTCGTCGGATCGCGAAGCAGGTCTTGGAAGTTGACGTTCGCATCGTGGACGGTGTCGTCAATTTGGCTGGGTTCGTTACCCTAGTAACGGGCGAGGGTCTGAAGTACATTGAAAACGGACGGGCACAGTTCTACGCGCTAATCGTCTTTGGTGCCGTTTTGGGTCTAGTTCTGATTTCCGGCATTACCTAGATGCCACGCGGGCAGCTGGGCCGGGGGACATCATCACCTCGCCTAGCTGTCTCGACTGGCGTGATTGCTCGACGTTAACGTTTTGCCCACACCGCATCAAGTTGCAAATACTGTAATGCTTACTGCTGAATTTCCCTGGTTGTCGACCATCATTCTTTTCCCGATCGCAGCATCCCTGCTGATCCCCATCATTCCCGACAAAGACGGCAAAACAATTCGATGGTACGCGCTTGTCGTTGGCCTAATCGACTTTTGCCTGATTGCCTATGCGTTTTACAACTTCTACGATCCCAGCGTTTCATCGCTACAGATGTTTGAGCGCTATAGCTGGGTACCATCCCTCGGCCTCAGCTGGTCCGTGGGCGTTGATGGGCTATCCATGCCGCTTGTCCTGCTGACGGGCTTTATTTCAACCCTTGCCATCCTGGCTTCTTGGCCCGTTACCCTCAAGCCTCGGTTGTTCTACTTTTTGCTGCTGGCCATGTACGGTGGTCAGATTGCCGTATTTGCGGTCCAAGATCTGCTGCTCTTTTTCCTCACGTGGGAGCTAGAGCTGATCCCTGTATATTTGCTGCTGTCTATCTGGGGCGGCAAGAAGCGTCTCTATGCTGCCACTAAGTTCATTCTCTACACCGCTGGTGGCTCCCTATTTATTCTCGTCGCCGCTCTGGCGATGGCTTTCTATGGCGATACCGTCACCTTCGATATGACGGAGCTGATGCAGAAAGATTTTCCGCTGAAGTTTGAGCTGCTGGCTTACGCCGGATTCTTAATCGCCTACGCGGTCAAACTGCCGATTTTTCCACTGCATACCTGGCTGCCTGACGCCCATGGGGAGGCGACGGCTCCGGTTCACATGCTGCTGGCGGGCATCTTGCTGAAAATGGGAGGCTATGCCCTGATCCGCATGAACATTGAGATGCTGCCCGATGCCCATGCCTACTTTGCCCCCGTCCTGATCATTCTGGGGGTTGTCAACATCATCTACGCGGCGTTGACCTCCTTTGCCCAGGGGAACCTGAAGCGTAAGATTGCGTACTCCTCTATCTCCCACATGGGCTTTGTCCTGATCGGCATTGGCGCGTTTACCGATTTGGCTCTCAGTGGTGCCGTCCTGCAGATGGTCTCCCACGGGTTAATCGGCGCTAGCTTGTTTTTCTTGGTGGGCGCAACCTACGATCGCACCCACACGTTGATTTTGGATGAAATGGGCGGCGTGGGACAAAAGATGCCCCGCATCTTTGCTATGTTTACCACCTGCTCTTTGGCGTCTTTAGCGCTGCCGGGCATGAGCGGCTTTGTTGCTGAGGTGATGATATTCGTTGGATTTGCCACTAGCGATGCCTATAGCCTCACGTTCCGCGTCATCATTGTTTGCTTAGCGGCTGTTGGCGTTATTCTCACGCCAATCTATCTGCTGACCATGCTGCGGGATATTTTTTATGGTCCGGAAAACAAAGAGTTGACCTCCCATGAGGTGTTAGTAGATGCTGAACCACGGGAAGTCTTTATTATCGCTTCTCTGCTGGTGCCCAGTATTGGCATCGGCCTCTACCCCAAGATCCTGACCCAGGTCTATGACGCCACGACACTGCAGCTTACGGCATTGATGCGCAACTCCGTTCCATCGCTAATCGAAGATGCTTCAGTTGCCCAAATGCCAATAGCCGGCGAAATCGCTCAAGATATGCTGGCGATCGCTCCTGGTTCTGCACCTGCCATTGGCGAGTAGACCGGCGGCAAGTAGACCAGCGATGCTATGGCGTTAGGCTCTGGTCTAGCGCTAGACAGGGATACGTTCAACCAAGACGAGAGTTGTCAACTGGTCGATTTATCAATTGGTTGATTACCAATAGGCTGATTGCGAACCGTCCCGCTCAGATCTACCCTTGATAAAGACATGCATCATAGGCACACCACCAGCAAGACGCCAGTGGTGTGTGGTTGCTCAATGGGGAATTGTATGGGAGACCAGCGTCACAACGCCGTAGATGCGCCCAAAGTGCCTCAACCGGCGCTACGGGCGATTGGCTGGCGAGAGCATGTTTCGCTGCCGCTGCTGGGCATTACTACTATCAAAGCTAAAATCGATACCGGCGCAAAAACCTCTGCACTCTACGCATTCGACGTAGAATCATTTCAGCGGGACGGTGAATCTATGGTTCGCTTTAAGGTTCACCCGTATCAGGGCGATCGCGATCGCACCGTCACGGCTGAAGCGCCTTTGATCGAAATTCGACCGATTCGAAGTTCTAATGGCCAGGTTGAGCAGCGCCCGGTAATTCGGACCTCGGTCAAATTAGGTGACTATGAGTGGTTAGTAGACCTCACCTTAACCCACCGCGACGCCATGGCGTTTCGCATGTTGCTGGGCCGGAGAGCGCTGCGAGATCGATTTCTAGTCGACAGTGGACGCTCGTTTCTTCAGTCAACCGCCAAACCGCCAGCATCATCCTAAGAGGGCACACAGTCCATGAAAATCGTTATTCTATCGCGCAAAGCCTCGCTCTATTCCACGAGCCGCCTCAAGCAGGCAGGCGAGGCCAATGGACATACCGTCAGCGTGATTGACTATCTTCGCTGCTACATGAACATTACCTCTCACCGACCCCAGGTGATCTACCAGGGTAATCCGCTGGCAGATGTTGATGCGGTGATTCCTCGAATTGGAGCCTCCAAGACGTTCTACGGGACTGCTGTGGTGCGCCAATTTGAGATGATGAACGTCTTCACGACCAATGAGTCTCAGGCAATTTCTCGCTCTCGGGATAAGCTGCGCTGCCTACAGCTTTTGGCACGTAAGGGGATTGGCTTACCCGTGACAGGCTTTGCTCACTCTACAAAAGATATCCACGGGCTCATTGATGTAGTAGGCGGGGCGCCGCTGGTGGTCAAGCTGCTGGAGGGAACCCAGGGCATCGGCGTCGTGCTAGCGGAGACGACTCAGGCCGCAACCTCGGTGATTGAAGCATTTCGCGGCCTAGACGCCAATATCTTGGTGCAGGAGTTCATCAAAGAAGCCAAGGGGATGGATATCCGCTGCTTTGTTGTTGGGGATAAGGTGATTGCCTCCATGAAACGGCAGGGTGCGCCGGGGGAATTTCGGTCTAACATCCATCGGGGTGGATCTGCAGAGAAAATTCGCCTGACGCCAGAAGAGCGCAGTACGGCGGCGCGAGCGGCCAAAGCTATGGGGTTACGGGTAGCTGGCGTCGATATTTTGCGCTCCAACCACGGCCCGGTGGTGATGGAGGTTAATTCTTCACCGGGTTTGGAGGGGATTGAAGCTGCTACTGGCGTCGATGTCGCGGGGAAAATCATTGAATTTCTAGAAAAGAGCGTTACTTCTGGCAGCCCCAAGGACAGGGTACAGGGATAAGGGCATTGAGCCCTGAGCAGTGAGAGCGCTACTTGGTAGACCAATCTTGGGCCACACAGAGAGAGCATATGGACCACCGTTCTAGCTCTCCTTTTGGGGTGGCGCAGCCGCATCTGGGGCAGCTGGGTAACCCTTGAGACCGCGATCGCACCTTCTGCTGCCAAGCTTGAAACGCTTCTGGGGCACTCTGGGGGAAAACCTGTAATGATCGTGCTTTATCGGGCTTGATCCGAGAGGGGTGCTGCCGCCATACGGGCAGCTCTGTTGAGGATGCAGTTGGCTGCGCATGCCACTGTGCTGGGGAAAACTGAATATCGTTGCAGGGTAGCTTAGGCAATCGCTGCTGTAGCTTTTTGAGAATGTGGTGTCGCTCAAAGGTCAGCGTCTGCGCCCATACGGGGCTGACGGTTGCGACGACTAAACGCTGTCGGCGGATCTCAATCGGCTGGGCGTTTATAGCCACGGCTGGCCCCACAATGTCTGGCCAAGCCGCGAGCAGCTGCTGAAATAA
The DNA here is from genome assembly GCA_049647905.1 of Elainellaceae cyanobacterium. Classification (GTDB taxonomy): domain Bacteria; phylum Cyanobacteriota; class Cyanobacteriia; order CAKZMO01; family CAKZMO01; genus JBCCAG01. The sequence continues at coordinate 5,335 of JBARYO010000694.1, forward strand.
CTGCTGCTGACGCCATGCCGGATGGCGATCGAAGGTTTTGACCAGCTGAATAAGAGACGTTAGCGCCATCTGAATTTTTCACCTGGCATGAACTATTACATATGATAGGCATAGCGGTTACCTTGTGGTGCTGCCATCACCATGGTGATGCTATCGTTTAGCCATAGATCGTCCCTATTCGCTATGATGACACCTGCCCTGCCCTCGTCACCCGATCAGAATGCTAGACAGCGAGAGCTTAACCCTGTTCTCAGTGCTGCCCTCAGTAGCCTAGATATGGACCTTGATGCAGAACTTGCGCGATATCAGCTGGCGCAGCAGCCTATATCGCCTTCTTCAGAGGGGGATGTCATCTCTACGGCTTCGAGCCCAATGCTTGGGGACCAAGGCGATGGGCGATCGCTACCCGCCATAGCGGCGATGTCAAATTTTTCTCAAAACCCCTTTTCAGACAGTATTTCTGATTATGCTGATTGCAGCGTGACATCACTGCAGCCCCAAGACCCTGAAGCAGACCAGGGTAGCGTGGCCCCTGAGACATACCTCGCATCGTCCGAAGAACTCTTGAGAAGTTTAGAGGAGGATACTGAAGCATCGGACGTTGAACCGCCTCGAAGACGACGGCTTCCCAACGTTTTAACGCCGCTGGGGGTCGGACTAATGCTGCTGGTGAGTCTGTCCAGCCTCACCGTAGTTGCAATACTGTTCAATGCGCGCTCGGCTCGACTAGCCC
>JBARYO010000695.1:0-11081 GCA_049647905.1 Elainellaceae cyanobacterium
ACCCTATTCCTCAACGCCTATGTTGAGCAGACGGGGGATTGGGAGGGGCTGCAGATTCTACCCCTGTACGCCAGTCGGCAGAGCTATGTCCGGGCAAAGGTTACTTCGTTTCTGCTCGGTGACCCCAGCGTTCCTGAAGACGAAAAGCAAGCTGCCAAGGACACCGCCGCCCGCTACTACCGTTTGGCTTGGCAATATACCCAGCCCCAACAGGGTACCCTTACCCTCATGAGCGGGCTATCGGGCAGCGGCAAATCCACTGCCGCCCGCAGCATTGCGGCCAAAACGGGGGCAGTTCACATCCGATCGGACGCTGTGCGTAAACATTTGGGCGGCATCGATTTGCAAGAGCGGGGCGATGCCAGCCTCTATACCCCGGAAATGACGCAAAAAACCTACGATCGTCTGGCAAATTTAGCGTCAACATTGCTCAAGGCGGGGTATTCCGTCATCCTTGACGCCAAATACGATCGCGTTCTCCACCGCCAACCTATCCTCGATATCGCTGCCGAGCATCAGGTGCCGCTGCAAATGATCTACTGCGACGCCCCCCAAGGGGTGCGAAGCGATCGCATTCGTTCTCGGCAAGATATTGCTGATGCTACGGTGGAGATAATGGAGCAGCAGACGTTTGAGTCATTCACGGCTGACGAGCAGCCCTCTGTATGCTCCATCGACACGACTCAGCCTGTGATGTCTCAGCTTAAGGGGCTTAACGATGATTAATGCGGCGGCGGCGCTTAAATTCTGCCTTGTGTTTCTGCTGTGCTTCTGGCTGGCTGGATTTACCGCGATACAGAGTATTTTCCTCGGGATCTTGGCCGGCTGGACTGGGGGTCTATTGTCTAAATGGTGGTCCATCAAAACTATTATTGATGAGGAGATTAAACCAGGACCGTGGCTGCGGCCCGTGACGATGGTCTCCCAGTTTTTCAGCAGCCGTACTGTAGGGCGCACTAGCGCTGAGCGTCATTCCGGCAAGCCCAAAGGCAGCATGGGGTGGTTTGGTTTGATGGGTCCGCCTAAGCGTCGGCGCTAAAGCGCTATGTATAGTCTGTTTGGCGATCGCCGTAGCGGATGAGCAGGGCGATCGCCAGACTCACCGCCAAAATCAATACCATACTCAGCGCCGAGCCGAAGCCCCAGTTGCGGGCTGCACCAAGGAATTGATTATAAATCAGGCGGGGAATCGTCATGCTGGAAGCGCCCCCCAATAGCTCTGGCACCACAAAATCCCCCATGCTAGTAATAAATACCAGCAGCGCACCGGCCACAATGCCCGATAGGGTCTGGGGAACCGTGACGCGGAAGAAGGTTTGACGGGGCGTTGCGCCCAGATCAGCAGAGGCCTCTAGCAGCCGCGTATCGAGCTTTTCCAGAGAGGCGTATAGAATCAGCACCATGTAGGGCAGATAGTTGTACGTGAGGCCAATGAGCACCGCTGGGCTGTCATTCAGCCAGGCTTGATCTGGTAACCCCAAGGCCCCTAGCGCCGTGTTAAGGACGCCAGAAGGCCGCAGGATCGTGATCCAAGCGTAGGCGCGCAGCAGCGACGACGTCCACAGCGGGAGGACAAACGCTACCAGCAGCAGCGTGCGCCAGCGCTTGGGAGCCATAAGAGCGATCCAGTATGCCACCGGAAACCCCATCAATAGACAGGCAACCGTTGCGCCAGCCGCATAGTACAGCGATCGCATCATCACCTGCAGGTACACCGGCTCAAGAATGCGCAGGTAGTTCCCCAAGCCATAGTTTTCGATGGGGTCTTCTGGCCGCAGCCCCGGCACCAAGCTGATTTCTAAGATAAGACCCGTGGGGATGACCAGCAGCAGCAGCAGCCACAGCCCAGCGGGGAACAGCAAAATCAGGGGCTGTAGGGTTTTCTGAAGCCGATGGCGCAGAGTGGGCCGGGTCGTGGCTTTTGGAGGAGCGGTGGTAGACATGGGGCAAGCGGTACTGGACTTAGACCTGCTTCACTTGTACCGCAAATCGTGCGCTCCGCAGCGTCTTTTCCTCAGAGGCTACGAACTCAAATTCAATTTCTTTTGCTGACTCAGCCGAAATATCGATGTAGGCGATACCAACCGGTGTCAGGGTGGCCTCCTGAGTATGGTCGTCACCCTTAGCCGAGGATTCAGTCCACCAGCGCAGCGTAAAGTTACCAGGGGCCTGGACCCTAAGCTCATACCCGGATTTCATCTGAGCGACGCGGCGGTTAGGTTTCCAGATCTCTAAATAGCGGCGGTTGTCTTGGGCGTTCTGATAGCGCTCGGCAAGCTCAGGTATGTGGTCAAACACGCGGTTATCAGAACGCGATCGCAGCAGCTTGACGTACTCCGAGTGAGCCCACATCAGCGGCATTGCCGAGCCAGTTGGACGGCCAAGGTGCATGTGAGCTTCAGGGATGTCTTCAGCATCCCAGCTTTGCTCCGGCAGCATGCCTGTCTCAGTGGCAAAGCCTTCTATCGACTCGATCAGCGGCGTGATATCGTGGCCTGCGGCCAGCTCATAGTGGGCCCGCTCCCCAGTTAGTAGGGGCCAAATTCGACCCACGCCCGTTCCATCAAAGGCGCTGCCGTCTGCTTTCTGGCCATAGCCGTCATGATTGTAGCGGTGCCAGCCGATGCCGCTAGGCGTCTTGGTTCGCAGCGCCGCGTCCACCACCTTCAGCGAATCGACAATCAGCGGGTCGTGGGGGCTGCGGATGCCGTATCGCACCAGCTCTAGAAACCCAGCATCCACCACGTCTTTCGCTGGAAATGCTTGATCATCTTGAGGGCGGTTGATGATGTACAGCGTGGCGCTGTTGGGGTCCTCACAAGGCGTCGGGTCATCCATATCCGCAGGCAACACCCGAATAAAGTGGCGGGGGACATCGGCAACCAGGCTACCCTCTGTTGTCACGGTCCAGGTCTCGATATGGTCTTCTAAGAAGTCGGCATACTCCTCTAGAAATGCAGCCGTCTCAACGTCATCCCGCAGGCGGGCAAAGTGAGCGGCGCAAATCAGCGCCGCGATGCTGGTAGCTAAGGTGGAGGGAGAATAACCGCTGGCTTCTTCCCACCGCTCCTGCTGGGTCGCGGGGCCGTGCAGCACTAAAAAGCTAGCCGCCCGCTGCACCATGGGATAGGGATCGAAGTCTCGCAGGGCGTCCTCGCAATAGAGCGTATAGGCCAAGATGATGGGTAGCGCTACTTGATCAAGCTGGACCCCGCACCAGTGAGCATCCCCATTGATCCAAAAGTTTTGGGGAAAGCCGCCATTGTTCTGCTGGCTAGCGGCTAGGTAAATTAAGGCTCGCAGCGGCGTTTCTTGGTTACCTGCCGCCAGCAGTCCGCGGGCGCTGTTGACCATATCCCGCACCCAAACCAGGTGATAGCCCCCCTCTTCGTCATCACCTTTGACATGGCCCCAAGGTATGGCCAGGGAGGCAATCAGCGCGCCGTGGTACGTTTTGTCCTCGTGGGCCATCAGCAGGCTGAGGCTGGTGTAGTACAGCGCCCCATCATCCTGGGCAAACTCCTCTAGCGCAGTGCGAGTTTCATTGCAGCAAGGAGGCTCCCACTGCTGCTGATATTTCTCCTTTTGCTGCTCAAACGGTTCGTAGAGCGCTTGCAGCACGGTGGTGATGGCAGCGTGACGGCAATCCCCAAATCCGATCCCCAGGGTGAATTTGTCAGTCTGCTGCCAGTCCACCTCGGCCATCAACGCCGTATTGCCGTCTACGGCGCGGTCAAATTGATAGTTCATCTCAGCATTATCGTTGAGATCCTGCCAGCCATCGCTGCTGCCGACATACCCTGCCGAGGCTCTAACGAGGGGCACCGTGGCCACGATCGCTAGCCAGGTTCCATTGCGCGTGGCCACCAGCATGGTTCGTCCGGCCACGGTCAGAATTTCAGCCGTGTTACCCCAGCCCGCCACGTCGACATGGGGCGCACAGAGGACGTACAGCTTTAGCCCATCTCGAATGGCATCATCGCCGGTAATGTGGGTCTGCTGGAGGACGCAGGAGGAGAGCGGAGAGGCAATAATTTCTTTGACAATTTTAAATCGCCCGTCAGGGTCACGGTTAGTGACGCGGTAGCCTAATGCATGGGTCCACATCCGCTCGGTGGTGGACTGGAGCTGCTTTTCTGACTGAAACTCGCCATTTAAGGTGACGAGATACTGCAAGTCGCGGGTTTGGGGCCGATCAATCGTGGGGTAATACAGCTCGGTCAGGACGCCATTCCACAGGGTAAACCAAACGCGGCTCGCGGTGGAGTAAGCAGTGCCAACGCCGTCTTTGTTGCCCTGGGTCCACCGTGGCCGGGTTCCATACGGCCCAAAGGCTTGCTGCTGTCCACGGAGCTGTGTCATGGGAAATGGCTAAGAGAGTATATTCCCCTCCAGCTTATGGAGGGCGATGCCGCCTAGCATCAACCCTAGGAGATGGATGTGCTGGGATACCAAATTGACTCGATGTGACGACTAATGGCGTCTGCCTGTTCGGCAACCGTCTGGCTCCCATCGAGCCTTACCGTGACATGGCCGAGCTTGCGACCGGGCCGCGACTGGGGCTTACCATACCAATGCACCGCAGCCTGTGGAATCTGGGCTAGCTGCTGGCGCTGCGGCAAGTAGTCTTTTTCAGCAGTCTCGTAGCCCAGCAGATTTACCATAAGCGCTGGCCCCTGCAGCGCGGCATCTCCTAGCGGCAACCCACATACGGCCCGCAGCTGCTGCTCAAACTGAGAGGTGATACAGGCTTCTATAGTGTAGTGGCCTGAATTATGGGTCCGGGGGGCAATTTCGTTGATCAGGACCCGATTGTCAGGGGTCAGGAACAGCTCAACGCCAAAAATGCCAACGACATCAAGCGATTGTAAAAGCGTCTGGGCGATCGCCTCAGTGGTCTGGCTTACCGTAGAAGGTAGCTCAATCCCAGCAATAACGCGGCGGCAGACCTGGTCGATTTGTACACTTTCGACGACAGGATAGGTGGCGATCGCACCATCCTGCCCTCGGGCCACCATTACGGCAAGCTCTCGCTCAAATGGAATGAATTCTTCTATCATCCACAGGTTGGCGGCGATCGCCTCTGGGGTCAAGATGCGGTGCAGGTGAGCCAGGTCATGAACAATGTAGGTGCCTTTCCCATCGTAGCCATGGCGACGGGCTTTCAGAACTAGGGGAAAAGACAGTGACGTTGACGTTGCAGGATCGGTTACACCACCGGGCTTCAGCGCAGTAGAGGCATTGAGGGCAACAAACCGGGGTACTGGCAGCTCCAGCGATCGCAGATACTCCCGCTGCTCTAGCTTGTCGACGAGGGGGCGGATTGCCTCTAGGCGGGGGCGAAACAGGGATTCACTGCGGGGTAAGCCCTTCAGTGCGGGAATATCAATAAACTCGTTCTCGAAGGTAATCACGTCACAGCGCTGCGCTAGCCGGGCTGTGGCAGCGGCATCATCGACAGAAGCAAAAATATGGTCTGAGGCGATCGCCACCGCTGGATCGTGGGGGCTTGGCGTTTGCACAATTAGGTCTAGTCCCAAAGCGTCAGCCGCTGACCCCATCATCCGGGCAAGCTGTCCACCACCGATTACCCCAACGCGCATGTCATTTACCTTCGTTGTTCTCCTCGGCTATTTTAGGCGGCATTTTGGGCCGTTTGTCTTCGCTCAGCGATCTGGACCCTCAGCGCGAGTCCACAGGGCTAATCCACCGCCCCGACCCCGAGCAGCAATGTAGTCTTGCTCTACCCAAAAGTAATGGAAGAAAGCCTGCTGTTTGACAGGGAGTTGGTAAAACTTGGCTTCGCGATCGCGACCATTGCGGATCGGGACTTCGAGCAAGGACCAAGGCCCTAGCCCCAGAGACATGCGGGTGAAGTCAAACGCCAGAATACCCCGAGGCCAAAGTTTCGTTGGACCGCTGACCGTCATGCCGGTTTCCCCCAATGCAACGCGATTGTGGCTCCAGCCTAAAGGGGCCTCAGATGCGTCTAGGGCGATTGGCGCGTCTGGGGTGTACGTCAGCGAAACCGTGATCCACCGGGGCACAAAACGGCCTGCGCCTAAGACAACACCGGCCCGTTCTTGAGAAGCCTTTGTGCCGGTAATGAAACTCAGCTGCCAGGTCCCCTGTAGGTCGTCGTACGTCCAAGAAGGCTGATTGCGGCGGGCTTTCTCCGCAGCCAGAAGCGCGTCAACAACGTGGCCTGCCGGTGGGCGTGAGCCTTTCCCCACCTTCCACTGCTGGACTTGGCGAAAGCAAGCTGACGGGACAATGTCGTGAGTCATACTGGAATCCATGCCGTGAATCGATGCCGTGGAATCGATGCCGTTCAAGCGACTCCCATACTTAGGATAGACTGACGAGGCAATGTGGCCAAAGATGCTGCGCGTCGACCATATTGCCACGTCAAACCTGCCACATCAAACCTACAATTACCAAAACTGAGAGGAGAGGAGAGCCTTGGATAGGGTCTGGGACAAATCAATCGATCATAGCGCTGCCGATCACAGTGCTTCGGGCCGTCAGGCACATTCGCCAACTCGGGACAATGCAGGCGATCATACCCCCGATTTATCTGCTGCAGGCTCCTCTCAATGGACAATCGATGATAGCGAGCGGCTTTACCGGATTCAGGAATGGGGCGATCCTTACTTCTCTATCAATGCGGCGGGGCATGTTACGGTGTCCCCTCAAGGCGATCGCGGTGGGACAATAGACTTGTATGACTTGGTTCAGGGACTCAAGGCCCGCAATCTGAGCCTACCGCTGCTCATTCGCTTCTCCAATATCTTGGAAGACCGCATTGAGCGTTTGAATTCCTGCTTTGCTCAAGCGATCGCCCGTTACGGCTACGCGGGCCGGTATCAGGGAGTCTTTCCCGTGAAGTGCAATCAGCAGCGCCATCTCGTGCAGGATGTGGTTCGCTTCGGTAAAGGCTATCAATTTGGGCTAGAGGCAGGGTCAAAACCCGAGCTAATGATTGCCCTGGCGCTGCTGGATACGCCAGGAGCACTGCTCATCTGCAATGGCTACAAGGACAAAGAGTACATTGAGACAGCCATCTTGGCTCGGCAACTGGGATATCAGTCCATCATTGTGCTAGAGCAGCTGGATGAAGTTGACACGGCAATTGAGCAAAGCCGACTGCTGAAAATTAGCCCTGTGTTGGGCATTCGGGCCAAGTTGAGCGTTACTGGGGAAGGACGCTGGCAAGGTACGACTGGCGATCGCGCTAAGTTCGGGCTGACGGTGCCAGAGATGTTGACTGCGGTTGAGCGTCTCAAAGCCGCTGACATGCTGGACTGTCTACAGCTCCTGCATTTTCACGTTGGGTCGCAGATTTCCTCCATCAGCGTGATCAAAGATGCCCTGCGGGAAGCCTGTCAGATCTATGTGGCTCTGGCCAAGCTGGGAGCCGATATGCAGTACCTCGACGTGGGGGGCGGCCTGGGTGTGGATTATGACGGCTCGAAGACGAACTTTCACGCCTCTAAGAACTACACGATGCAAAACTACGCCAGCGACGTGGTGGCAGAGGTCAAAGAAGCCTGTGACGCCGGTAACGTCACGCCGCCAACCTTGGTGAGTGAGAGTGGACGGGCGATCGCCTCCCATCAGTCTGTGCTTGTCTTTGATGTGTTGGGTGTCAGTCAATCGCCTGAACCAACTGCTGTCACAGTTGACGGTGCTTCTCACCTAATTCTGCGCAATCTCCGCGAAACCTACCAATCGATTTCTGCCGAGACCTATCAGGAGGCTTACCACGACGCCATCCAGTTCAAGCAAGAGGCTCTCAGTTTATTCAACTTTGGCTATTTGAGCCTAACGGAGCGGGCGGCAGCGGAGCGGCTCTACTGGGCCTGCTGCCAGAAGGTAAGGGACATTGCCTGCCAGCAAGACGAGGTGCCAGAGGATCTGGCTGCTTTAGAGGTTTTGATGTCGTCGGTGTATTATGTCAACCTGTCAATATTTCAATCGGTACCCGACAGCTGGGCCATCGGGCAGTTATTTCCGATCATGCCTATTCATCGACTGACGGAAGCCCCCACCTGCCGAGGTATCTTAGCTGATTTGACCTGTGACAGTGATGGCAAAATTGACCAGTTTATCGAGCGACGCAACACTAAGTCTGTGCTGGAGCTGCATCCTCTCGAGAGGGCAACCAGCGCCGGGGAAACTGAGGTACCGAACAGGCCGTTAAAGCACCAGCCCTACTACCTCAGTCTTTTTCTTGGGGGCGCGTATCAAGAGATTATGGGGAGTTTTCATAACCTGTTTGGCAGCGTCAACACAGTTCATGTCACCCTGACGCCCGGTGGCTATGGTCTGACCCATTTGGTCAAGGGAGATGCCACCTCTGACGTCTTGGCCCACGTAGAGTATAGTGCAGACGACCTCCTGGAGAACATTCGGCTGCGGACTGAGGTGGCGCTGCACGAGGGAACGATTACTCTCGAAGACGCGAGCAAGCTCCTGGAAAATTACGCTCAATCCCTAGGCCGGTATACATACCTCAACGCAGAGCCTGTTGGACTACGCCTCTAACACCGATAGGAACAAGCCACAAAAAAGGTGAGAAGGACCAAGTCCTTCTCACCCCACTGAGCCTGCTGATCAGGCCAACAGACCTATAATTCAGCGCTTACTGAACGTTAAGCTTGCCCACCATCCCTGCACCACGGTGAGGGGTGCAGTAGAAGGAGTAGGTTCCTGACGGAGCGTCTGCAGGGATAGAAACCGTAGCGGACTCACCCGGTGCAAACAGTAGGTTCTTCGCTGATAAGGACGCCGAGTCAACGCCTGCTGGCGTCTTATCGAAGACAACGTTGTGGGGGGCTAGCTTGTTCAGGACAAAGTTGACCGTGTCGCCAGGGCTGACGGTCAATTCGTTAGGAACAAACGCCAGCTGACCGTTGTCAGCGCCCATCTTTATCTCGTAGGTTTCTGCCGCAGCAGGAGACGCTGGGACAAGAACAGTAGCGATCGCTACTAGCAGGACTGAAACTAGGATTCCTAGCTTTTGAAATAGTGTTTTAGATTGCATACTCTCTCCGTACTCTAATCGCCACGCAAAATCCGCAATGCCCACTGGACAGTCGCTTATTGCATATAAGACCTTCTGAGTTAACTCTCAGAAAGCGGCTTATTTTGATCTAATATTATCAGGACATGAAGCCACGGCGCATCTTCCCTGAAAGAGATGTTTGCCTTTGGGCCGGGATCGCTCTGCCTTTGCCGCGCTCTATCTACGCTTCAAACTGGCCTAACCGCTGTAGTCTAGGCAGATTCTTGTTTGAATCTTGACTGAAGCTATCGTAACTCCAAAGATACTGCAAAGGCATGGTAATGGCCTATACGCTGCTTCAGAGAATTACCTTATAGTCTTATTTGTAATGTGATACCTCCATTTTGGGTAGTTTAACAGCGTCACCTGCTGGTTTAATCCCTGGGAGACGACGCTAGTGTCCAGCGTTAATTTGCGTTAACCTGCCCATGAGCTGTCTGCCGAAAACATCTACCCAATGTGCTAGGCGAGCCAATGTGCTAGGCGATCGCCATTGACGAAGCCATTTCATCTAGGCTACATGGTGTCAATCTGCAAGCTACAGAGCTAAGCTGTGTCAAATAAATTGTAGGGAATCAAACGCATGAGAATTCTGGTAACTGGAGGTGCTGGCTTTATTGGCTCGCATCTTATCGATCGGCTTATGGAAGCCGGAGAGGAGGTTGTCTGTCTAGATAATTTCTACACAGGGCGCAAGAGCAACGTTCTTAAATGGCTTGATAATCCCTACTTCGAGTTAATTCGCCATGACATTACGGAGCCGATCCGCTTAGAAGTCGACCAGATCTACCACTTGGCTTGTCCGGCATCACCTGTCCACTACCAGTACAATCCTGTCAAGACGATCAAGACAAACGTCATGGGGACGTTGCATATGCTGGGATTGGCCAAGCGCATAGGTGCTAGGTTCTTCCTAGCCTCGACATCAGAGATATATGGCGACCCAGAAGTCCATCCCCAGCCTGAAGAGTATCGGGGCAACGTCAACACCATCGGCATTCGCAGCTGCTATGACGAAGGAAAGCGCGTCGCCGAAACCCTGGCCTTCGATTACCATCGCCAGAACGATGTTGATATCCGCGTCGCCCGAATTTTTAACACCTATGGCCCTCGAATGTTGGAAAACGATGGTCGTGTGGTGAGCAACTTCATCGTTCAGTCTCTCAAAGGACAGCCTCTAACGGTCTATGGCGATGGCTCCCAGACCCGTAGCTTTTGCTATGTCTCAGATCTAGTAGAAGGCTTTATTCGGCTGATGAACGGCGACTTTATCGGCCCTGTCAATCTGGGTAATCCCGATGAGTACACCATCCTCGAACTGGCTCAAGCGATTCAGGGGATGGTCAACCCGGATGCCGAGATCCAGTACAAGCCGCTTCCCCAAGACGATCCCCGCCGCCGCCAGCCTGATATTTCTCGGGCAAAGAAGTTTCTAGACTGGGAACCGACTGTTCCTCTGACCCAAGGCTTAGAGTACACCATCAGTGACTTCCGCAGCCGCGTTGATACGTTAAGTCGTGAGCAGTTAGCACTATAGGGTGACTCTGCCCTAACCAGCTCGCTGAGCTGTATGTGACGCCCGAGCTGATGTCCGAACTACTGATGACTCACGTCTTGTGGATCGCTTGGTTTGATCCATCTTTATCTATCAATTCATTTTTATTTACGGAGTATTGTATATGCGTGTTTGTGTTATTGGAACTGGATATGTTGGCCTTGTTACCGGTGTCTGCCTCGCTCGCATTGGTCACGATGTGATCTGCGTTGACAACAACGAGGAGAAAGTCCGACTGATGCAGTCGGGACAATCTCCAATTTTTGAACCCGGTCTATCGGAATTGATGAAAGATGCCATCGACTCTGAGCGCATTCAGTTCACAACTGACCTAGGAGCAGGCGTTGGCCATGGTGAAGTTTTGTTTATTGCGGTAGGAACCCCACCGCTGCCCACGGGGGAGAGCGATACGCGCTATGTCGAGGCGGTGGCCCGCGGCATCGGCAATCACCTCAACGG
>JBARYO010000696.1:0-8998 GCA_049647905.1 Elainellaceae cyanobacterium
GAAGTCAGATGCCAAATGGGATTGCTTTGCCCCTCACTTGACCAGCAGGCTTAGATATCACTCATCGGAAGAAGGTTGAGGGTCATCCCCTCACGCGCAATTTTTACGTTGGAATAGGTTGCGCTCATGTCATCTGCAACTTGATCTAGAAAGTCGTCTTCGTGAGTTGGGTCATGGTGAAAGACAAGAATCTGCTTTGCACCCGCGCTCAGGGCAGCTTCAACACAAGCGTGCCACTGGTCAAAACTGCGCGATGCGGCCGTCTGCCGTGGGTCGAAGTAGGCGTGATCGATATATACAGCATCGATAATTAGCAAATCGGCATCGTAGGCAAGATGTGCCAGACCCTCCTTATGCTGAAACATATGGGCGGTGTCCGTGGCATAAACGACTGAAATCCCCTGCCAGTTAATTCGATAGCCTAGTGCGCCATTGAGTTGGTTGAGGGGTAAGGTCTCGATTGAGATCCCGTCAATGGGAATAACCGCACCCGCCTCAATGTTATGAAAGTGCAGTTCTGACTCCATTGTCCGCAACGAAACGGGAAAGTGAGGCAAAATCATCTGGTCCATCAAGCGCTGTTTGATAGACGCTCCCGTTAAACCAGTTGCACCGTAGATATGAAAACAGTTGGATGGACGAAATGCAGGAATGAAGAAAGGGAAGCCTTGAATTCGATCCCAATGGGTATGGGTGAAAAAGATGTGAGCTTTGACGTCTGCCACATGCTGCAAATGTTTTCCTAAAACGCGAAGCCCGGTTCCCCCATCGAAAATAAGTCTCTCGCCAGCAACGTTCAGTTCAACGCAGGCCGTGTTGCCACCATAGCGGGCAGTGCCCATACCCGGTGTTGGAATACTTCCTCGCACACCCCAAAATGTAACGGTGAATTCTTGAACCACAGTTTCAGCTTGCCAGCCAGTATCTGCTTGAACGGGGTTTATGAGTGCGTCAGAACCTAACATGTTTTGTCTAGTGAAACCTAAGAAAACGCATAAGCGTCAGTTGACGTTTGCTGACAGCATTGGGGCTGAGTAAAGGAGAGAGAATACATCCAGCTGATGTCGCTGGTTAGCACAATCACAATCCTCTGAAGCCGACTGTCTGTAGAAACCCCGTGAAGCGTGAGATAATCCGTACTTCTCACGCGCCATTCTCTGATCTTCGAGTCCTAGTCCTCATATCCGGACCTTATCATTGACGCCAACAACAAGTGCTGGCTCTTAATGCACCCTAATACTGTTCTGCATCGATGACCTTATTAACGCGACAAGCCGAGAGCGTATCCTGAGTGGCTTGTCTTGTTGATGAGCAACTGTCAACGTTCAGTAAAATTAATTTCTGCTATATGCAGACTCATTTTTATTATTGTAGGCCGATTGTAGGCGATTCCCAAAAGTCATGGCAAATCTGCTGTGCAAATTGGGGGGCACACGACCCGTCATCCCATGGCCATAACGATCGCCATCCCTCACAGTGAGGATGCTTTGGGGTTTATCAGCTAGCGGTCTACTTGAACCGGCCACTAGCTGAATGGTGAGTTGACAGGCTTCGGCTCTATCGCCTAGATCCTCAACGGGCTTAGGCGTTGTGCGCTTTCACGCAAGCATCTATAAGCTGGCTTACGGTATCGACATCCTTCCAGCCTAAGATTTCGGTCGCCTTCTTCTCTAAATTTTTGTAAGTTCCAAAGAACTCGGAAACTTCAGCCAAGCGATGGGCTGCAATATCTTGTAAAGACGTAACGTGGCTGTAGCGTGGATCTTTGTCTGGGACGCAAAGCAGCTTCTCATCGCGATCGCCACCGTCAATCATCTCCAGCATACCAATAGGGCGTGCCGCGATAACGCACCCTGGGAATGTTGGCTGGTCCATCATAACCATGCCGTCTAGAGGATCCCCATCATCTGCCAAGGTGTTTGGAATGAAGCCATAGTCGAAGGGGTATTGGACAGACGCGTATAAAACACGGTCTAGGGCAAGCGCCTCCAAGTCCTTGTCGTACTCATACTTATTCTTGCTGCCCGCCGGAATCTCAATTAGGACGTTGACAATGCCGGGCTTAGGCTGCGCGGGAATACGCGATAAATCCACAATAATCTACCAAATGTCGTCATGTTGAAGGCTTTAGACCTCGATAGCATTGTAGGAGAAGATGGTGGTGTCCCAGCAATGGTTTTAGACGCCATTACGAAAAGCTCACACAACATGTGGCTATATGTATCAGGGTATTAATCGCCAAGTAACAAATTATCGTAGGGCGATCGCCAGGATTCAGGATCCAGCGCGTCACTGCCTAAGGACGAAACCGTGATCGCGGCCAGCGGCACAATCAGAGTAAGCAGGGCGATCGCCGTACCCACAATGTTGACTAGGCGATGGTCGCCTTGGGGAGGCTCGTCGGACTGGCTGTCAAAATTCATGTCGATTTAGCGTGCGAGACGGGGGAAGGATTGACGTGAGTATGAGGTTAAGACGAAGCTAGAGGGTAGAAATGCTGTAGAAATGCTGTAGAAATACAGGCAGCGTTCGGGGCGGGCTCTGGCTACATATCGCTCTCCGACGCCGCCGGATGCTCAGATGAGGGATGGCGATCGCGCTCTAGCAGATCCCGAATGCCCTGTAGCTCATCTAAAACCTGACGCAGTAGCCGCTGACTCACAGCATGCTCGCTGACTTGGACCGCGATTGTGACCTGCTTGATTCCTAAAATATCTCTGGCGAACCGCTCCACTTCAGACGGATGGAACATCAGGGGGTCTTCTTTATGCTTACGCAATTCTGGATTCAGACGCTTGGGATCAAACGGTGGATTGAGGCTATCGGGTACGGTGTTCGCGTATCGATAGATTGACGCCCGCGATCGCCCCAAGGCAGTCTGTACCTCGTCTACGCTGAGGAACTCATAGTCCTCAGCCGTATAGCCATAATCGGTGTGTTTTGTCATCCCACTCTACTTTCTATTGTCATGTCTACCGCTGCTGTGACGGTAAACACACTGGCTGTAAATATATTGAGGGGAAGCGCAATAACGGCCAACACACTGGACAGCAGTAGGACGCGTAAAATTGGAGGGATCTGAGCAAGCATATTGAAGAGGACAGCATGATTGAGAACTCGAAGGCTCTCTACATCAATAGTAATCTACAGCAATCCACCTGGCCGACCAGCAACGACAAACTATTACAATCAAGCATTGCTAAGTAGGAGACCATAGATAAACGATGCTCCTTGGGGGCGAACCCCCAGCACCATTTACTTGTGACCAGCCACTTATTTGGTTCCTCGATGTCGGCCACAGGATAGAACTATACTGAAACTAGACTTTCGGATTCGTTATGCTGACAGCATCAACGTGGATGATGCCAACGATCGCGTTGAAACTAGCATCTAAGTGGTTCCATCTTTTGCTCATGATTTGTACACATTGCTGACGTCTAGTGAAGATAGGCATGCCAGATACCTACGACGAAGCGGCAGTCCAGCAAATACTAGCCTTGGCCAGATCCCGTCAGGGTCAATGTGGTCCCGTAACGCGATCGCAGCTCATTGAAATTTCCCGCGAGCTGCAAATTTCGCCTGCCAACTTCCTAGCGGCTGAAGAGGACTGGCTGGTTCGTCAGGATGAGCAAGCGGCTCGTTCATCCTTCGACCAGCATCGACGCCATCAGCTAATCAAAGGACTGCAGCGGTTTGGATTGGGAGCCACCCTCTTACTGTTGTCTGACTTTCTCGCAACCCAGCATCTCAGCTGGTCACTATACCTGACGCTGGGTTGGGGCATCGTTATTGTCCTTCAGACCTGGCAAATCTATGGGTCATCTGAAGAGAGCTACAACCGTGCGTTCCGCCGCTGGTGGCTTCGACAGCAGATTGGCGAGTCGTTCAAAGCCATCTCCGAGCGATTGCGGTCATCTTCTGTGGATGGCGATCGCGCTGTGGCCTCAGACAACGGTACTGCCAGTTCCCTAAGCGCCATGGGCGATTCACCATCTTCAACAGGGGATGTCGTCAAGGTCGATTCAGCCGCGCCAGACTCATCGGTGCCCTGGCCACTCAGTGGCCGAGAGCCCTAGATCACGTGACCTCGCAAATTGACCTCGCAAATTGACCTTCGCAAATTGACCTTATAGCTTGGCCTTATAGTATGAGCCGCACCATTCGCCTAGGTCTGCTTGCTCTGGCAGTCGTGATTCTGGTGGCTGTCCACCCTGCAATCCGCCAGGAAATTATGTCATTGCCTCTCACCGCTTGGGGTGGGGCACGATTATCTGCCAGCTTAGAGGGTGATCAATCGACACCAGCAGAGCCTGATAGGGGGAGGCCATCCGTTGGCGAGGTCTTAGGCCCCTCCGATTTGCAGCTTATGCTTGAAGCTGTAAGCACCGAGCGGTTTCAGCACCCTGATCGAGAGCGGGTGAGAAACTACATCACGACAGTGCTAAGTGATTTGGGCTGGGTGGTCACACGACAGCCAGTCGGGGGCGGAGACAAGAGCCCCGGCGGCAATGCTGGTGATCCCAGACGGATTGGCGTCAACTTAATTGCAACACGGCCTGACCACCCCATAGCGGGATCGCTCATAGTGGGTGCTCACTACGATGCCGTATCGCAGTCGCCAGGGGCAGACGACAACGGTACTGGCGTGGTCGCGGTCCTAGAGGCAGCGCGGCTGTTGGGTTCCCTATCCGCTCCGCAATCGCTAACGCTGGTCTTCTTTGACCTTGAGGAAGACGGTCTGCTGGGTAGTCAGGCCTTTGTCGACGAATTTCCCAACGTCGCTGGCGCTGTCATTCTGGAGATGCTGGGCTTTCGCTGCGACCAGCCTGGCTGCCAACGTTATCCCGCCGGTTTGCCGGCAACCCCATCTCAGGCGACGGGTAATTTCCTAGCCGCCGTTGGCGATCGCGCCCATCTGAGGCTAGTCGATGCCTTTCGTACTGAACCATCGGCAGGGTCGATGCCAGTGCTAGCGTTGGCCGTTCCTACCCTTGGGCCTCTTGCGCCTGATCTTCTGAGGAGCGATCATGTCCCGTTTTGGCGGGCTGGTATTGGAGCCGTCATGCTGACGGATACGGCCGAGTTTCGCAATCCGCATTATCATCAGCCTTCTGATCGGGTACAGACCATTGATCTAATCTTCTTTCAATCTGCAGTCCAGCTTGTGGTAGATCGAGTAGAGCAGATCCTTTGGAGGCCGTAGTGGCGCTATTTCCGATGGCGTTCGCGGTAACTCGGTGAGACACCGTATAATATCAGCAAATGTCGAACGCATAGATGATTCACCGATGCTAAGGCTCCATCTTCCGGCAAAGCGCCACGGGTTTTCTCAGTCACTACGCATGCTCTTGGCGATCGCCGTCATGACGCTGGCGGTTCACCTCTGGGCACCACCTGCCCAGGCGACTGGCGTTTATGAAATTCCATCCCTTGGCTCCGCCGAGCCCACTCGAGTGTTTGACACCGCCGATGTTATCAGTCGCGTCAACGAAAACCGGCTCAATCGGGACTTAGATGAGCTAGCCGAGCAAACAGGCAACGAGGTTCGGTTTGTGACCATCCGTCGCCTCGACTATGGTGAAACGGTGGATAGCTTTGCTGAACAGCTAGCGGACAAGTGGTTTCCGACAGCGGAGGATAAAGCCAATCAGACCGTCATTGTGATGGACAGCCTGACTAACAACACCGCTATTACGACTGGGGCCACATCGGCATCATTGCTGCTGTCAGACATGGCCACCAGCGTGGCGCAAGAGACAATGCAGGCACCGCTACGGAACGGTAACAAGTATAACCAAGCTCTGCTTGACGCCAGCGATCGCCTCATCGCTGTGCTGTCTGGGGAGACTGACCCTGGTCCACCTGAGGTTGAATCAGCAGTTCAGGTGGAGGGGACGTTTACCGCCGCTGAGGATACCGATCGGGGTAATGCCACAATTCTCGTGGTCGGTTTTCTAATCGCAGCGACCGTTATTCCTATGGCAACCTATTTCGCTTACTTGTTAATCCAGCCTTGAATGCAGCTAACGCTACATCAGTCATGCTCACTCATGCGGATATACCAGGAATAGGAGCGAATATGTCATTGTTGGCCTAGTCCTACTACGGACGCCAGCCAAGCGAACCATCAAAGTACGCAATATACAAAACGACTACGGGGGAGAAAGATGACAAACGTCACACGCTCTAAGCTTCGGCTTGTCGAACTCAACGAAAACACGTTGGTCAATACCTCGATCCCTATATCTCACCATGCCGCGCTACGGGCCGGTTTCGCCGGATACACGGCTAATCCCCGTTGGAGTGCAACCAAATTTCGAGCATGGCAGGTGGGCCGCACGTGGCGCAAGGCTCTATATCGCGGAGAAATGGTTGTTCGGACTGACGACCGTGTTTTAGTCTCAGTTGACCGCAACTAAGCGTTGTCCGTTGGATGGGTTGGGAGAGGTGACCCCGCCGAAAGCACTTCTCCTAACTGATTGATCTTGGCTACAGGCTCACTGAGACTTGCGCTGATATTTACTTCGATAGAAAGACGAGGGATGACGCTGCTGTTGGATAGGCTGCTGTTAGCATAAAAAAACAACCAACACTGACTTATATGAGCACCTCTGACAGTAATATCAATCAGCCTACTAGCCCCGAGGACGTGAGTCCTGAGCAGCAAAAAGCACAGCAAAAAGAGCTGAATAACAATCCAAACGCAACCCTCAACCCCGGCGATCGCGTCGATGATTCTCAGTCTTTAGAGGAAAAGGCAAAGCAGGTTGCGGTAAACGCACCCGACATCACAGGGGACCACATCACCGTTCCTACGTACTTTGTCGTGGAGGGTGAAGACGGTGACAAAGAAGCCCTGCACCACGTCAAAGATGCGGAGGAGATATCTGACGTTATTCGTGAAGCGCGTACCGACGACGACGGTAATCGCACGTGGCGATAGGCTAGCGCTTAGACCGAAGAAACAATAGAGCGCGAGGAAGGCGTTTAAGCTCCTTCCTCGCGCTCTATTGTTATCGACCTCACATACACCACAAATACGTTCTGTAGCGCACGTTCTGGTCTAGACGCTCCTAGCTGTTGGCTTCGGTCTTGACGCTTGTTGCGCCATCAACTTTACCTGCAACGTCCTTAGCACGGGCTAGAGAGGCTTCTGCATCTGGGTTGTACTTTAAAACCACAGTGCTGCCTGTCTGGGCAACCCAAAGGCCAACGCTATCTGCAATGCCGGCGTCATCAAGCGCCTTCGCGACGCGCTTTGCCAGACCGCTTTCGTCGAACTCACCGTCCAATCCCACCTTCTCCGCCGGAATTGACTTCTCAGCAGCCTTTTTCTTGACATCTACCTTGGGGGTCTTTGCCGCTTTTTCTTCTTCTTTCTTTCCGAACAGTTTCCCTAAAAATCCCATAGTTCCTCGTTTGTAGTTCGTCATAGAGCACGGACCAAATCACAGTAGGCGATCGCTACATGAACAGCCGCCTACCTGCAGAGAGAATTATATCGGGATGTATCTTTGGAACTGTCAAATCGCTACAATTTACAGTAGGTGATTTCAGATATGTCACCGAAAGACCAACACCTGAACATTTGAGATAGTGCTATGACATCTGCGGCAACTCCCTCCACAGACCAACCGCTAGCTATGGAGCTGGACAAGCGAGGCCTGCCTGTCACCATCATTACGGGGTTTCTAGGCAGCGGCAAAACGACTCTGCTTAACCACATTCTGACGAATCAGGATGGTTTGAAGACTGCCGTCCTGGTCAATGAGTTTGGGGAGATTGGCATTGACAACGACTTGATCGTGGATTCCGGTGAGGGTGGCATGGTGGAGCTGAGCAATGGCTGCATCTGCTGCACCATCAACAATGACCTTATGGAGGCCGTGTACCGTGTCCTTGAGCGACAGGAGAACGTTGACTATTTGGTTGTGGAGACCACAGGATTGGCGGACCCTCTGCCGGTGGCGCTCACCTTCTTGGGAACAGAGCTGCGGGACATGACCCGCCTGGATTCTATCGTCACTGTGGTTGATGCTGAAAACTACAGCCTAGACTTGTTCAACAGCGAAGCCGCCCAAAATCAGGTGGCCTACGGCGACACAATTCTGCTCAACAAGACAGATCTGGTCGACGCCGAGCGGCTGGAGTATTTGGAATCTAGCCTGCGGAAGGTGAAGGCAGATGCCCGTATCTTGAAAACAAATAAGTGTCAGGTGCCGCTGCCGCTAATCCTAAGTGTGGGTCTGTTTGATTCGGAGCGCTACTTCAAGTCATCTTCGGATACGGACCATGATCACGAAGCCCATGACCACGAGGCACACGACCACCATGACCACCATGACCACGAAGCCCATGACCACGGAGCCCATGACCACGACCATGACCATCACTCCCATCACTTAGAAAACGACGGCTTTACATCGCTGTCATTCCAAAGCGATAAGCCCTTCGCCATCCGTAAGTTTCAGAACTTCCTCGACAATCAGATGCCTGAAAATGTTTTTCGGGCCAAAGGTATCTTATGGTTTGACGAGAGCCCCAAACGGCATATCTTCCACCTCAGCGGCAAGCGGTTCACGTTAGACGATGAGCAGTGGAAAGGCGATCCCAAGCTGCAGCTGGTTCTCATTGGCCAAGATTTAGACCATGACACCCTGCGATCGCAAATCGAAGCCTGTGTCTGTACGCCGTCTCCAAATCGCGGTTTGGGGTTCGGCGCCAAGTAGGCCAGCAGGCACGACAAGTGATCTAACTTCTGATGGATGTAGCAATGGCTATAATTCTCTAGCGTTTAGGCTATTGCAGCACTCATCCCCAGGTTATGGTCACTTATCCACAGCGCAGGTACTGGCTACGTTGGCTGCGGAATCTACTGCTACTGGCATTGTTTGTCAGTAGCTTGGTGCTTTGTCTCGATCGCCCCTCAGCAGCCCAATTACCACTTTCTTCTGCTTCGCTACCGCTAGCACAGTTCTCTTTGTCAGGCTCTCAGTCC